>JBQTIJ010000133.1:0-3972 GCA_052388255.1 Phycisphaerales bacterium | reverse complement strand
GGTGATTCCGCCGGCGCGGCTGGAGAACACGGTGGAGTCGGTGGCCACCATCCCGAGCGATTCGACGATTGTCGTCGGCGGGCTGGATTTCGTGCAGACCAACCGCACGGTGGTGAAGGTCCCGTTCCTCGGGGATATCCCGATTGTCGGGCAGCTCTTTCGAGATGAGCAAAAGAGCAACGTGAACCGGCGGCTGTACATCTTCATTACCCCCAAGATCATGCGTTCGCCGACCTTCGATGACCTGCGTCTGCTAACCATGGGCCCAGACGCGGTCCTGAAGGCCGGGGACAACGCCAACCTGCCCATGCCCGAGGCGGACCGGATGCTGGTGGTGCCGCCGGCCCGCTGAACAGGCGAAAAGAGAACGATCGTGGGAAAGAGCCCGCAGAACAACAACCCGGGGAGCAACGGAGCCGGCAAGGGGCTGGCCAGGTCGGCCCCTTCGCGCTCGGGTGGGTCCGGGGGCGGCATCTCGCCGCGCGAGCAGGCACGCATCGCCGAGCTCTTCGGTGGGCTGGCCCTCAAGCCCGACCACATCAAGGCCTTTCCGCAACTGCAAGGGTCGGACTTTGAACCTTGGGACACTGTGCTCTCGATGCTCGCCCTTGATGAGCACGCGGGGCTTGAGAAGCTGAGCCAGCGCACCGGCTTGCCGCTCATCATGGAGCCCAAACCGGGAGACTCGGCCCGGTTGTTCTATGAAATCATCCCGGGCACCCTGGCGCGCGAGCACCAGGTCGCGGGCGTCGCCTGCGACGGGCACGTGATGACCGTCTGCACCAGCCAGCCGATGCAGCCCGCGCTCTTCGGGCTTCTTGAGGACAAACTCCAGATGCCCGTGCGGCTGGCGCTCTCGCCCCGCGCCGCGGTGACCAACCTGATCAACCGTGGGTACGAGCAGAAGCAGGACCTTGTGACCGAGATCGTGGAGGAAATGCCCCTCGACGAGCGGGCGATCCAGACCGCGGCCGGGAGCGTGAAGGCCGCGACGGATCTGCTGCAACTGGCGCGTCAGACCCCGGTGATCCGGCTGGTGAACATGATCCTGTTCGAGGCGCTGCGTCGGCGCGCTTCGGACATTCACGTTCACCCTATGGAGAGCAAACTCGTCATCCGGTTCCGCATCGACGGCATGCTGGTCGACAGCTTCAGCCCGCCGCTTTCGCTGGCGCCCGCGATCTCCTCGCGGCTCAAGGTGATGACGGAGCTTGACATCGCCAACCGTCACAGCCCGCAGGATGGCCACACGAGCGTGCGCGTGGGGAGCCGCAAGATCGACATCCGGCTTTCGTGCATCCCCAACGTCTACGGCGAGCGGATCGTGCTGCGCCTGCTCGATCAATCGCAGACCAAACTCTCGCTCGACCAGGTGGGCATGACGCCCGTTCAGCAGAAGGTGCTGGTGGACCTGATCAGCCGTCCCACGGGGATCATCCTTGTGACCGGGCCCACGGGCTCGGGCAAGACGACCACGCTCTACGGCGCGCTCGAAAAGGTCGATCGCACAAGCCGAAACGTGATGACGATCGAGGACCCGGTCGAGTATCACCTTGACGGCATCAGCCAGACGCAGGTGAACGTGAAGCGTGGCGTGACCTTCGCCGCGGGCCTTCGTTCGCTGCTTCGGCAGGACCCGGACGTGATCCTGGTGGGTGAAATCCGCGACCAGGAGACGGCGCAGCTTGCAGTGCAGGCGTCGCTGACCGGTCACCTTGTGCTCGCGACGCTGCACACCAACGACGCCCCGAGCGCCATCGCTCGCCTGGTTGATATCGGGATGGAGCCCTATCTCATCACGAGTACGCTGCTTGCCGTGCTGGCCCAGCGGCTGGTGCGGCGCGTCTGCCGGACCTGCGGCGGGACAGGGCAGACCGAGGGTGAGCGGTGCGAGCGGTGCCTTGGCAACGGTTACTTCGGGCGCGTTGCGATCTATGAGATCATGCAGATGACCGACACGCTCCGCCGGCTCACGATCCAGCAGGCCGATGCCGTCACGCTCGCCGACGCGGCCCGGGCCGGGGGCATGCGGACGCTCGAAGACGATTGTCGCGACAAGACGGCCAGCGGGCTGACGACCGACGCCGAGCGCCTGCGCGTGCTCGGATGAGCCGCGAGCCGCCGCTGCTCACGCGCGACCTTGAGTATGACCTGCCGCCGGGGTCGGTGGCGATCGAGCCCGCGCGGCCACGGGAATCAGCCCGGTTGCTCGTCGCTTCCGCAGCGGGGCCGGATCACCTGACCATCGCCGACCTGCCCCGGGTGCTTCGCCGGGGGGATCTATTGGTAGTGAACCGCTCGCGCGTGCTCGCGGCTCGGCTGGTGGGCCGGCGGGTGGACAGTGGTGGGGGCGTGGAGGGGCTCTTTCTGGCCCGGGTTGCCCCGGGCGAAGTGGGGTATGACGGGGCGGAACGCCGCTGGAAGGTGATGCTCAAAGCCCGCCGCCTTCGCGCGCAGATGCGGGTGCAACTGACGGATGAGAAGGGGGAAGCAGGCCCGTGTGTGCTAACGCTTATCGAGCGGGCCGGAGGCGCGAGCGCCGCAGATGGGGAGGATGAAGGCGCGTGGGTGGTGGGCGTGGAGGGGGCACCGGAAGCGGAGGGGGACGGAGCACTTCTCGAGCGGATCGGCCGGACACCGCTGCCGCCGTACATTCGCTCGGCTCGCAAGCGCGCCGGGGTGGTGGTGGCGGAGCGGGTCGATCGAGACGACTACCAGACGTGCTTTGCATCCGGAATGGCGGAAGCCGGTTCAGTGGCCGCGCCGACGGCGGGGCTTCATTTGACGCCTGGGGTCTTAGCGGCGCTCGGGGCGGCGGGCGTAGAACGCACGGAGGTGTCGCTGCACGTGGGGACAGGGACCTTCAAGCCCGTGGAGTGTGCGGTGGTGCAGGACCACCCGATGCACGCCGAGTGGTGCGAGGTGCCCGGGAGCGCGGCCCGGGCCATCTTGAAGGCACGGCACGAAGGCCGCCGGGTGATCGCGGTGGGGACCACGAGCGCGCGGACCATCGAGAGTTTCACGCACGAGGACCTCTGTGCCATCGCCGAGAACGACACAGCGCCGACGGGCCGGTGGACGCGGGTGCTCATCTGTCCCGGATATTCGTGGCGGCACGTTGATGGGCTGATGACGAACTTTCACCTGCCACGGAGCACGCTGATGGCGATGGTGGGGGCGCTGCTCCCCGGAGGCGTGGCGGGCCTGCGCGGGGTCTATGCGGAGGCGGTCGCGCGGGGTTACCGGTTCTATTCGTATGGCGATGCGATGCTGGTCTTTCGGGGGTAGTCGCCTTCTGAGCGACGTACCCTCGCCTCGATGAGTGAATCGCCATCTGCAACCCCGGTTGTGCCAGAGCTCGGTGGACGATCTGCCCCCGGGCTTGGAGGGATGGTGTTCTCTGAACTCCTTGCGGCTCTTGCCGCCAAAACGCCCGCGCCCGGCGGGGGGGCGGTGGCGTGCGCGGTGGGGGCGCTCGGTGCGGCCATCACGGGCATGGTGGTGAGTTACTCCGTCGGTCGCAAGGACCTTGCCCAGCAGCGCGCGGACCTCGAAGCCACAGGCCGCGAACTGGAACGGCTCCGCGGGCTCTTTCTTGAACTCGCCACCGCGGATGAAGTGGCCTATGGCGAACTGAACGCGCTCCAGAAACTGCCGGAGCAGGATGAGCGGCGAGTCCGCGCCTGGCCGGGGGCGGTCGAGGCGTGTGTGAACGGGCCGATGACCTGTGTGGCCGCGGCTGAGGAACTGGCCCGCCGGTGTGCCGGGCTAACAGGGCGGAGCAACCCGCACCTGCGGAGCGACCTGGCCGTGGGGGCGATTCTCGCCCAAAGCGCGGCGGAGTCGGGCGCGTGCAATGTGCGGATCAACCTGCCGCTACTCGCGGGCGAATCGGCCCGGGCGGAGGCGGAGTCGAAACTCGCGTCGACGCTGGCCCGAACCGAAGATCACGTGGCGGCGGTGCGAAAGGCG
>JBQTIJ010000132.1:0-7971 GCA_052388255.1 Phycisphaerales bacterium | reverse complement strand
ACGTCGTACTTCTGGTCAAGCGACAGCATGAAAGACGACGTGGCCCGTTGGGCAAGCAACCCATCGCTCAACTTCGGCTGGATGATCCGGGGCAACGAGACCGACAGTTCAACCGCGGTTCGCTTTGACTCCCACGAGTCATCGACCGTCGCAAACCGGCCGCAACTGATCATCACCTTCGAGGTGCCACCCCCTTGCCGGGCGGACTTCAACGGCGACGGCCTCCTCGCCCCCGATGACCTTGACGAGTACATCACAGAGTACTTCGAAAACCCCGCTGCAACTGGGGTTGACGTTGATGGCAACGGCCTGGTGACGCCGGATGACCTCGACGACTTCATCACGCTGTATTTCGATGGCTGCCCCTGAGGACCGAGGGGCAATTGAAAAACCGGCGGCAAAGGGCTGCCGCCGGTTCGTGATTATCAAATGAACTTCCGCGGCCTGGGCCGCGGCTTACCAGCGATCGCCGCCGCCACGGTCGCCGCGATCTCCACGATCGCCGCCGCCACGGCCGCCGCGACCACCACCACCGCCGCCACCGCCACCCCAACCACCGCGGCCGCCACCTCCACCACCACCGCCGCCGCCACCACCGAAGGCGCGCGGCTCGCGCGGTCGGGCTTCATTCACGACCAGAGCCCGGCCGCCAGCGGAGTAGCCGTTGAGCTTCTCAATCGCGGCCTTGGCCTGGGCTTCGTCGGCCATTTCCACGAACCCGAAGCCGCGGGAGCGGCCGGTATCCCGATCGAGAACGATCGAGGTCGCGGAGACCGTGCCGTGCTGCTCAAAGAGCTGACGGAGTTCCGCGTCGTTGGTGCTGAAGGGGAGGTTACCGACGTAAATCTTGACCATCTGCCGAATCCTGCCCGAGAAGAAACGAAACCTTCGGTACCGTGCACATTCTCGGGCAAAGACGAGCGGCGGCCCTGCAACTGCGGTCCCGGACGACCCGGAGACGGAATCAGTAACTGGGTATTCTACCCGGCCGGTTCCCGGCCTTCCCCGATCCGCCACGCTCTCCCGACTGCGCCCCAACACTCAGAAGTCCCCATGCCCGCTGACGCCACCGACATCCAAGCACTCCTCCGACCGACGGCTGCGATCGACTGGCGCGGTGCCGCACACGCCCGGTATGCGGCTGGGGTCCGGTTGCTTGACCTCAACGCCCCCCCACCGGCGGGGTCGCTCTGCCTGATCGGGATGCCGGACGACCTCGGGGTGCGGTTGAACGGGGGCCGGGCCGGGGCTGCGGAAGGGCCGCGGGCGTTTCGCGAGGCGCTGCTGCGCTATGGGGTCGGCTCGCCCATGCACCTGCATGGACCGATACCAGCGCTCTACGACGCAGGGGACGTGGTGCCAACGGGGTCGCTTGAAGAGACACACTCGCGTGTGACCCGAGTGGTCGAGCGCGTGTTGGCACTGGGGTGTCTGCCGATCGGGATCGGCGGAGGTCACGATCTGACCTTCGCCTTCGCGCGCGGGCATGCGGCCTCGACACAGGAGCAGGTACGGCAGGCGGTGTACCTCGATCCGCACCTTGACGTCCGAGCGGAGGATGGATCGGGCATGCCTTTTCGCGCGTTGGTCGAACGGGCAGGGTTCACGCGGCTGGTGTGCATCGGGCCGGAACCCCTGGCCAACACGCGCGAGCATTTTGAGTGGTTTCGCGGGCACGGGGGCGTGGTCGAAGACGTGGGCTCAGCCCTCGCCAAGGGGGGCACGCTCTTCGATCGGCCCAGCCACTTTTCGCTTGACCTTGATGCGATCGATGCATCGAGCGCCCCCGGCGTGAGCGCGATGAACCCGGCGGGGGTGAGCGTGCGTGAGGCGGCGGCGGTCTGCGGCGCGGCGGGGCGGGCGGCGATGGTGCGCTCGTTTGACGTGATGGAACTCTCTCCGCCGCTCGACCAGCAGGGGAGGACAGCCCGGGTCGCCGTCTATTGCTTCCTGAGCTTTGTGGCGGGGTTCGCAGAGCGGACCTTCGCGGGGACTCTCGGCAAAGGGGGCGCGGGATGCTGACGATCGCGAACGCACGGGTGTTTCGGTCGGGGGCGCCGGGGGCGGAGGGGGAGCCGCTGCGCGCCGACGGGTGTTCCGCAGGGTTGATGGATGTGCGTCTCGAAGGAGGCCGGATCACGGCCGTCGTCGGGGCAGGTCGCGGAGGCGGCGGCGCGACGATCGATGCGCGGGGGCGGGTGCTGGTCGCGGGGTTTGTCGATGGGCACACGCATGCCTGCTATCACGACCCGGACGGATCGCATCGGCTCAATGAGTGGGACCAGAAGCGGGCGGGTGCGACGTATCTCGAGATCCTGGGCCAGGGGGGCGGGATCATGGCGAGCGTCCGACGGGCGCGCGAGGCGACGGTGGAGGAACTCGCCGAACAACTGCTCGCCAGGCTGGGCGTGATGCTGCGCCACGGGACGACAACCGTGGAGGTCAAGAGCGGATATGGCCTGACACCCAGCGACGAGATCAAGATGCTGCGGGCGATCGCCATGGCGGCACGGGGCTTTGAGGGGACAGTGCGCGCGACCGCGCTGCTCGGGCACGCGATCGATCCTGACGTGCCGCGCGAGCGGTTCATCGCATCCATGACCGGGGAAGCGCTTGACCGGGTGCACGCGGAATTCGGCACTGAGGTCACCATTGACGCCTTCTGCGAAAAGGGGGCGTGGACGCTTGATGAATGCGGCCGGCTCTTCGAGCGGGCGATGGCCCTCGGGCATCCGGTTCGAGTGCATGCCGACCAGTTCACAAGCATGGGGATGGTCGCGTGGGCGATCGAGCGAGGAGTTCTGAGCATTGACCACCTTGAGGCCACGACGGAGGGCGACCATGCACGGATCGCTGCTTCGGCGGTCTACCCCGTGGGGTTGCCGGTCTGCGGGCTGCATGTGGATGGTCGATACGCGAACCTGCGCGGGCACCAAAGGGCCTGCATCGCCAGCAACCACAATCCAGGGTCGGCACCCTGTCTCTCCATGCCGCTTGTGATCGCGTTGGCGGTGAGAGGATGCGGGATCGATGCGGCAGCGGCTCTGCGGGGCGCAACCTTGAACCCGGCCCGGATGCTCGGCTTTGTCGACCGGGGCTATGTGGGAGTCGGAGCGCGGGCGGACGTGGTGCTTCTGCGACACCGGGATGCACGCGGACTGGCTTTCTCCATGGGCGAGAACCCGTGCGACGTTGTGGTCTGCGGCGGCAAAGTGGTCACCGGCTCAGCCGAGCAGCGAGGATCGTAAAAAGCACGTATTGCTGTGCAAGAGGCGGCAATGGCCGCCGAAGGTCACGGAGGACCTTGCGGGTCCTGCGGGGACTCGAAGTTGACGTTGCCCTCATCGAGCGTCACCCATGCCGCGCGGACGATTCCGAGCGCGGCGGTATCGCTCGGGAGTGACGCGAGTGAGTTGGCGAGCTGGCCACCTTCATCTGCGAACCAGGTGACGGAGGCGTCAATGCGGAGGAAGTTGCACCCGGTACGGTGGTTGTAGTCAGCGCGAGAGGCCAAGCCGTCGCTGAGGAGCGCGATCGACGGGTAGCGGGTCGCGATCCGCGCGAGGTCGGTCAAGCCCTCACGGGTAGAGCCACGGAAGTGGTAGTTGGCCGTGATCGCGCCGAGCCCTTCGGGCCAGTTCGACTCATACCGGTTCATCGGGTGAGAGCCGTGGTGCGAGGGGCAATAGAAGACGCCGGGTGCAGAGAGATACGACGAGCCGTACAGATTGCCGATTCCATCCCAGCGTTGCACGATGTCCGCGATTCGCACAATCTGCATGTGCTGCGGCGCCGCTGAGGAGTCGGCACTTCGCTTGTCGGCGAACTGGCTCGGCGGCAGATTGCCACGGTGATCATCCGCGAACATGACCAGCCCGTAACCGATCTGCTTGACGTTGGAACTACAGACAACTCGCCGGGTGGCCTCGCGCACCATGGAAAGACTGGGGGCGAGAATCGCGAGCAACACCGCGATGACGGCGATCGAGACGGATACGTCCGCAAGTGTGAAGGCCCGTGTAACACGGCAGCGATTTGTGCCAGCGACCTGACCCCAGGCGCATCTTGGTGCGCCGCAGCCGGGCTCAATCTGTGGAACAAGGCCGATCAGACGGGCTCTCCACAAAGTCAGGGTCGGTTGAAACTGTACCACGAAACTTGACGACCGGCAACCGGTGGTTTTTCCACAAGATACCCGAATGCACCTACCAACAACCATACGTGTTATCGGCTAAAAAGTTCATTTCCATGAGGGTTTGCACCAACCGGAAGCCGGGGCAGACTGGTATTGTGGATCCGCATCCGTCGTTTTGCCGTACCGTACAATGACTTGGGAATGGAACACCGGGGTCGGATTCCCGACCGCCGATGATCATGGGGAGGCGGCTCCCCGCCCGGAGCGTTGTGGCGATGGCCGCGGATGCGGAAAACCAGGCGATTGACCTGTCACTGATGAAAGGAGTGGCAGCAAACGACCCTGCGTCGGTCGGGAAGCTGTACGACCGTTTTGGCTCGCTGGTGTATCGAATGGCGTATCAGGCCCTTCCAACCCGGGATGACGCGGAAGACGCCGTGCAAGAGGTGTTCGTGCGGCTTTGGCGGACAGCCGGGCGCTATGACCCGACAAGGGCGGCGCTCGTGACGTGGGTCATGCTGATCGCGCGGCGATACCTGGTTGATCGGTTGCGTCGCTCCCGTTCCAGCGTTCGGTCGGGAACACTCGATGAAAAGCAGACAATCCCTGAGAACTCGGCCCCGGTCCCGGAGCCAGGATCTGAACGGGAAGAGCGTCTCGCGGCATTGATGAAGCAGATTGATCGTTTGCCTGAACTCCAGAAGACGGTGGTCGTACGTGCCTACCTCAACGGGCAGACGCTGCGACAGATCGGCGAAGAACTGAACACACCCCTCGGGACCATCAAGTCTGCCCTTTCGCGGGCATTGGTGCGACTGCGGGAACGAGAACTGACCGAGGAAGCCCCTGTATGAATACTGAACACTCCAACAACAACGGCCGGCACCCTCAGGCAGCGCGTCTGAGCACGGCGGATCTCTTTGAGATGGCGTCGCTTGACGCGCTCGGTCTGCTTGATGAGCAGGAGCGGCGCTCCTTCGAGGACGCCTTCGCTTCGGCACCGGCCTCGGTGAAGTCGCAGATCCGCGATCAGCAGTCGCGGATGGCGGAGATCGATGCGTTCCTGCCGCGGGTCTCGCCGCCTGCGTACCTGCGCGACAAAGTCGTGGCGGCGGTGAGCGCCGCCATGAGGTCGCTGCCGGGCATGCGGACGCACGAGGGCGGCCGGACGATTCCGACATTCCTGCCGAGCCGGGGCGTGAGCCCCATCTGGCGCGCGGTGGCCATCGGCTGCGCCGCGGCGGTGGCGTTCTTCAGCGTCGCGACGGTGCAGATGTACAACAACTCGCGCGAGATGGACGCGGCATTCCGCACGGGCGCGATGCTCGACACTTTCAAGGACAAGTTTGGCCAGCGTTTCCGCACGGCGCTCACCTCGCCCAATACCCAGTTTGTGAAGTTCTCAACCCCGACCAACGCCGAGGGCCGCAAGTCCGCTGCCCAGGCCGTGCTGCTGATGGACCAGGGCCGCAAGAGCGGGATGTTCTTCTGCTTTGATCTCCCGGAGCAGACCGGGACCTACGCCCTTGTGACGATCAGCCCCGATGGCACGGTGGGGACGCCGATCGCGACTTTCCAGGCGTCCGGCGGCGCAACCCCGGCGCCGGACCTGACCAACCTCGATATCCCCGCTGGCTCGCGCCTGGGCGTGACGGCACTGAACGCGGCTGATCCGCAGCCGGTGATCCTGACGAGCGACAACCTCTGATCGCGAATGGTCGCCAGCTATCGACTGACTATGAACGCCCGCACACGCGGGCGTTTTTCTTTGATGGGCGGTCCCGGCAGGGGCGGCGCAGCGTGTCTAATGCTCACCACCTTCGACCGAGACGGGGTCGGCTGGTGTGCTGATCGATCGGGTCGGGCACGGGGCGTGGGCCTGGGCTGAGCAAGGTTGCGGCTGTGCTGCGGCGCCTCAGGCCGCCTCGAGGGCTTGCTGCTCAAGCTCAAACTTGAGGCGTGAGCGGAGGAGCAATCGGTAGATGATGCCGCCGAGGCCAAGGCAGGCGATCATCCCGCCGCCCGTCAAGCCCGCGGCGTACAGCATCCGCTGGCTCTCAAGCGGTTCCGCGGTGGCGGTTGGCGCGAGGGTGAGCGACGACGCGAGGCCGTCGGCGCGGAGGTCCTTCTGACGATCGGCCTCGGTCAAGAGGGCGGAGAGGTACGTCTCAAGCTCACGGGCAGCCCGTTCCCGGCCTTGCGTGCGGAGTTCAAACCGGAGCGCTCCGGCCGGGTCGGGCTTGATGTAGAGATCGGCATCGAGTTTCTGCTTGACGGCGGCGACATTGGATAGGGAGGTCATGCCGCGGCGCGAGTAGTTCTCTGCGGCGGCGCTGAGAACCTGGGGGTCTTTGGTGAGCTGCTGGAGGGATTCGCTCCAGGCGGCGATCTCGTCGCCAGTGACCTCACGGCCGCGGCCATCGGGCGCGATGGCGGCGTTGGCGGCGTAGGTGGCGGGAGCGACCTGACCGGCAACATGCCAGGCGATCACACCAACGAGGACCACCGTAGCGGCGGCGTAGGCGATCCAAGAGACGGCGCTGTTGCGTGCGAGCTTGGCGCTCAGGATCTGCTGCTGACGCTCGATCGATGCGGCCGCCTCGGAGAGGCGCTGCCGCTGAGAGAGGACCTGCTCGCACTCGTCCATGCGCTTCCTGAGAGCGGACTTGGCACGGACGAGTTTGTCAGATTGTCCGGCAAGGAGCCGCTTGTAGCGGTCGAGGCGAGCGCGGCGGAGTTCATCGCGGCGCCGGGCACCCTGGTCGATCTCCCCTCCCGGTGCGCTGCGGAGCTCGGCGATCTGGGCGTGGGCGTCCGCAAGGGCGGACTTGTGGTCGGTGATGGCCGCCTGGTTGGCGAGGGCGGTTTCCTCAGAGTTGAGCATCCGCTTGGATAGAACATCGAGCATCTGTTCGCGCTGGGCGAGTTCGGCGGCGGTTGACGCGAGCTGGTCACGAAGTGGGCCGGTGGGGTCAACGCCCGGCTCCCCGGGCTGCCCTGCGGCATCCAGCCGGGTGTTCAGTCCCTGGACTTGCAGCTCAAGAGCGGCACAGCGCTCGCGGTCGCGGGCTCCGGCGTCGATGGCTCGCTGGAGATCGGTGCGCTGGGTTTCCATGACCTCGCGATCGTGGAAGGCCTGGGCGAGGGCGGCCATGGCGTTGGTCAGTTCAGACTCAAGGTTCTGGACTCTCCGAAGGGCTTCCGCGGCGAGCCGCTCGGCCTTGTCGTTCTGGGTCTGTGCCTCAGCAAGCTTGCCCGACGCATCCTCGGCGGCCCGGTTTGCGCTCGCCTGGGCCGCCGCGATGGCTTCCTCGCGGCTGCGGAGTTCGGCTTCCTTGCCTTCCACATCTGCGCGGAGTCGTTCGGCCTGTATGCGCTTCTCGTCAAGATCGCGCTGGTTGAGGGCGAGTTCTTCGCGCTCGCGGGCAGTGGCTTCGGCGGCTTCCTTGCCGAAGGACTCAATGCGGGCCTGGAGCTCGGCATCTTTGCGGGCGTACTCGTCCGAGAGGCGGCGGACCTCCGACTCGCGAGACTCCAGCTCGGCGGTGCGCTTGGTGGTCTCGTTGCAGAGGCGACGGAAGTTTTCGATCTGCGACTCGATCTGGCTGACAATGCTCCCTGACTGCATGGCGGCGGCGAGCGAGTCCACGCTGCTCCCGGCGCTGGGGGCGTTCTCAACGGCCGGTTCCGGGTTTCGTCGGATCTCTCTGAGCATGTCGTTCCTTGGGCCGAGTCGCGGTGCGCTCGGGAAGGGATCGGCATGGCTGGGGCTGGGCTCAACGCAAAGTGGCGAGAGGGGCTCCGCCGGAGCACCCGCGCGCACAACGTGGTCGGCG
>JBQTIJ010000131.1:0-15510 GCA_052388255.1 Phycisphaerales bacterium | reverse complement strand
AACACCAAACCCAGGCCCAGCACACGGTCGTCCCCACCCGCGAGGGGTACGACCGGTGGTCCCCCGTGTATGACGGCGATGGCAACCCCCTCGTCGCGCTTGAGGAACGCTACGTGCGGCCCATGCTTGGCAATCTCCGTGGCCTGCGGGTCGCCGATGTCGGATGTGGCACCGGTCGCCACGCCCTCCGGATGGCCCGCGAGGGTGCCGTTGTCACCGGGCTTGATTTCTCCGGCGGCATGCTGGAGCAGGCGCGGTCCAAGGCCTCCGACCCTTCCCATGGGCCGCTTCCGGTCTCCTTCATTGAGCATGATCTTTCTCGACCTCTGCCCCTCGAAGACTCTGCCTTCGACCGCGTCCTGTGCGCTCTGGTCCTCGACCATATTCAGGACGTGCAGTCGCTCATGGCCGAGTTCCGTCGCATCTGTGCTCCTTCAGGGTTCATTCTCATCTCCGTCATGCACCCGGCCATGATGCTCCGTGGCGTGCAGGCGCGGTTCGATGACACCGCCACCGGTGGCAAGACCCTCCCTGCGAGCGTTCCGAACCTTGTCAGCGACTATGTCATGGGCGCGGTCCGTGCCGGGCTATCGATCGAGGCCATGCACGAGCACGCCGCGGATGCGGAACTGGTGCGCCAGGCACCCCGTGCTGAGAAGCACCTTGGCTGGCCCATGCTCCTGGTCATGAAACTCCGCCGCGGCGGTTGATCCCTTCTACAGTCTCGACCGGAGGTCCAAACGACCTGCCACGGAGGCCCTCGTATGACCGATGTCCAGAAAAAGTGCATGTTCTGCGGCGTCGATGTCACGCAGATTCCTCGCATGAAGGATGCCAGCGGTCGCTACGCCTGCAAGGCCTGCGCGGAACAGAAAATGGCCGTGGCCAAGAAGAGTGCCCCGGGCTCCGCCGCCGCCCCTTCGGGCGAGGGTCCGCTCGATCTTGCGGACATTGCCAGGACGATCCCAAGCTCAGTCCAGAACGCCAAGGCCTGCACTGCCTGCGGCGCGTATGTCGCGCAGAATGCCATCATCTGCACCTCGTGCGGTGTCAACTTCGAAACCGGCAAGGGCGTGCGGACCCGGGTTGAAGCGTCGGTTGCCCCCAAGGGAAAAACCAAGTCACGCTCCAGCGGGGCTGGCATCAATATCAGCGCCACAACTTTCGCATTCGGGATCATCGGCGTCCTCGTCGCGATCTTCGCCGGGACGTTCGTCCTTCCTCAACTCGTGTTCGTGCTTTATGCTGCGTCGATCCTGATCTGGCTGGGGTATTTCATCCTCCTCGTCGTGTCCGCGTTCCAGGATGGCCACGCCAGCTGGGGGATTGCCGCGATCCTTTCGATCTTCGTCCCCTTTGTCGGGATCGCCGTGCTCTACTACGTGTTTGCTATCACCGAACGCGCGTCTCTCAAGATTCTCTTTCTGGCGCAGTTGGTTGCCCTCGTGCTCTTCGTTGCCGCCGTGGCCCTCAACGGGACCGAGGCATTTGGTCTGGGCACCGACAGTGGGGGATGACCCCAGCCCCCCAACGGCGGCTTACGCGCCCAACTTGGCCCGAAGAGTCGCCTGTGCTTCCGGCGTGCTCAGCACCTTCGCAGAGAGTTCCGCCGCCGACCGCAACACGGCCGCGTCAAGCGACCCATCAAGCTGGTTCAGCAGCCCCTTCGTGGCGGCCAGCGCTGCCGGGCTCCCGGTCGCCAGCCGAGCGATGATGACCTCCGCCGCCGCGGGAAGGTCGGCTGCGGTGGGCACCACTTCGGTCACGATCCCCAGCCGATGAGCGTCAAGGCCGGACATCAGCCCGCCAGCGAGAAGCACCCGCCGTGCCGGCCCATGCCCGATCTTGCGGCAGAGCCAGGGGGCAACCACCGCGGGGCAGACGCCAAGGTCCACCTCCGGAAAGCCCATCTTGCTGTCGCCATGTGTGACGGCAAGGTCACAAACCGTGACAAGCCCGCACCCGCCGCCGATGGCCGCCCCGTTCACCACCGCCAGCGATACGCACGGCAGCCGTCGCAGCTTGAGCGTGAAGTCGGCCAGCGAGGTCAGCAGTCGGAGCGCGGCCGCCGGGCTCCCCAGCACCTGCTTGAGGTCCATCCCCGCGCAGAACGCCCGGCCAGCACCCGTCACCGCCAGCACTGTCGGTGCGGGCGAGCGGGCCGTGAGTTCATCCATCCGCTGGTGGAGCGCGTCGAGCATGTCGATCGACATGGCGTTCCGCGCCTCCGCCCGATTGAGCGTGAGTCGCGCGACAGGGCCGTCAACAGTGAGCAGTGCCAGTGACATAGTGGTTCTCAACGGTTCCAGCAACGAGTGCAGCAGACGCAACTCTGAACGAAGGGGCGACCCCGAAGCCCTGTACCGTCAAGGGCCTGTCGGCCTGCCCCCAAAAGCCGCGCCGATCCGATCCCGGCATTCGACATGCTCCGCCGACGCCAGCGAACACGCGAGCGCCGCGGCGATGTCGGCCTCTGCGCCCGCCAACGACCGCACAAGTCGCTTGGTGGCCGCGAAGGCCTCCCGGGGCTTGGCGGCAAGCGCCTTGCAGGTTCGCAGCGAGCGGGCCCCGACATCCTCAGGAATGTCACACAGTTCTCCGAGCAGCCCCCGCTGATAGGCCTCGACGCCGGTGAGGAGCCCGCTATCAAGCTGGCGCTCTCGCGCTGCGCCGTCGCTCATCACCGTTCGCAAGTGGGGGAAGGAGATCCCGGGTGAGAGCCCGAGTTTTACCACCGGATACCCATACTGCCCCCCGCGATCTCCCACCGCGATATCCGCGGCACACAGGAGCGCCGCCCCCCCCGCCACCGCCGCCCCTTTGGCCGCGATCACCACCGGGTGGTCCCGCGCGGCCAGTTCCTTCATCATGTCCGCGAGTTGTGAGAGCAGCTTGCCCAGCACCGCCGGATCCTGCCCGCAGAGCTTCAAATCAAACCCCCCGCAGAAGACGGGCCCGTCACCCGCAAGAACCAGCCCCCTGCACCCATCGGCCCGCGGAAGTGCGGCCCGCATTTCATCGAACATCACCGGAGTCAGCGCGTTCCTTCGCTCCGGTCGGCTCAAGACCACCACCGTAATGCCGTCGTATTCCTCCACCCGCACCATGGCCGCGCTCATGGACCGCTCCCTGCCGCGGGCGTGCTGCGGGCCACGATCTCTCGGGCGAACTCAGCGGCCGCGCGCAGCGCCTCAAGATCGACGCGCGTGGCGAAACCGGCCTCTGTCACGGTCCGCACGAGGAGTTCCGTGTCGATGTTCCCCGGGGCCCTTGTGCCCTCCGTTCCGGCGTACGGGCACCCGCCCAGTCCTGCCGCCGAGCCATCGAACGACCGCACTCCCCGTCGCAGCGCGGCCTTCACACACTCCGCCGCCCGCCCGAAAGTATCGTGCAGGTGAAGTGTCAGCGTGTCCGCGCTCAGCCACTCCTCGCCGATCCTGCTCAGCACGGCGCTAAGCACCGCTTCGACCGTCTCCGGTGTGCCCGCGCCGATGGTGTCGCCGAGGTCAAGCTCATCGACGCCGGTCTCAACCAATGCCGCGGCCACCTCCGCCACCGCGCTGGCAGGGACCGGCCCTTCGAACGGACAGGACACGATACACGAGATATACCCGCGAACGAGCAGCCCGCGCTCTTTGGCCCCCGCCACCACCGGCCGAAACCGCTCGATCGACTCCGCGATGCTGCTGTTGATGTTGCGGCGTGCGAACGTCTCAGTCGCCGAAGTGAACACCGAGATTTTGTCGAGGACCACCCCATCCTTGTCGAGTGCGGCAGCCGTTGCCCACCCCTTCTCATTCGGCACCAGCACGCTCAGCATCGCGCCGTCGCCGCTGATCCCGCGCAGTACCTCGGCCCCGTCACCAAGCTGCGGCACCCACTTGGGGCTCACAAAGCTCGTCACTTCCACTTCATCCACGCCCGCATCACACAGCAGATCCACCAGTGTGATCTTGTCCGCCGTCGAGATCACCCCTCGCTCGTTCTGGAGCCCATCGCGGGGCGAAACATCGGTGATGCGGACGGTGCTCATGGGGCTGCCAATCGTACCAGAGGCCCACCCCTCTCGACACCACACTACCGTTTGGTCGAATGGCCTTCGTGCTTGGCACTCTTCCGATCCTCCTCGTCATCGGCCTCATCGCGGTGGTGGCCGCGAACACGCCCGAAGAACCGCCGCCGACGGACCGGTGCGCGATCTGCGGCTACTCCCTCACGGCGATCCCGCGAGACGGCCCGTGCCCTGAATGTGGCAAGGATGGCCCAGAGCGGGTGTGCTACGCAGAGGACAAGCAGCGCCGCCGCGCTCAGAGAATCTCGATCACCAGGCACGCGCTTGCATTTTTGCTTGTTGGCCCGTTCCTCGTTTTCCTGTTCATGATCCTCATCAGTTGGATCATCTCGCTTCTCGTGGAGGCCTGAGCCGGAGGTCGCGGCCGTCAGGTGGTGTAATCCGCATTGATGCTCACATACCGGGCCGAAAGATCGCACCCCATCATCCACGCGCTTCCGGTGCCGCGCCCGACCGTCAGCACGCACTCAACCTGCGGCCCTGCCATGGCTTCTGCGAGCCGCGCGTCGTTCAGGGCCTCCATCAACGGCATCCCGGCCCGATAGACCTCGACTGGTCCGATGGAGAGGGCCGCTTCCGAAGGGTCGAACCCGATGCCCGCGTTCCCCGCGGCCGTCACGATCCGTCCCCAGTTCGGATCGCGCCCGTGGATCGCGCACTTGACCAATGGCGAAGTGACCCCCTCCCGCGCCATCGCCTCTGCCTCTGCGTCCGTCCGCGCTCCGTTCACCCGCACCCGGAAGACCCGCGTCGCCCCCTCTCCATCCGCCACGATCTGCGTGGCAAGGTCCGTGCACAGCGAGCCGAGTTCGTCGCAGAACCGCCTGAACCCCGCCGACCCCTCCTCCATCACGGACAGCGTCGAGCCACCGACCCCCTCCGCCGCCCCGCTCGCCAGGCACACAGCCGAATCGCTGCACGAGGGGTGATTGTCGACGGAGATTCGATTGAACGACCCCGCGCAGGCCGCATCGAGGGCCGACTGCAGCGCCCGGCTCGTGATCGCCGCGTCGGTCGTGATGAAGGCCAGCATCGTCGCCGCCGGTGTCACCGGTCGGGCCGCGCTATCCAGCCGCGGCGCGATCATGCCAGACCCTTTGGCGATGGCCCCGATGCGGATGCAGTGCGCACCCGCCGACCACTCGCGCAGGGCCGTCTTGGGCACAAGGTCCGTCGTCATGATCGCCGTCGCCGCTGCTGCGTCGGCTTCCGGGCCCCGCGCGAGGGTCCGCACCAACCCCGGCACCGCGCTGATGATCCTCGCCGTCGGCAGCAGCCGACCGATCACGCCCGTGGAGGATGGCAGCACCTCATCGGCCTCTCGCCCCAGCGCTGCGCCCACCGCCGCCATGCACGCACGAGCGTCCCGCTCGCCCTGTTCACCGGTCGCGGTGTTGCTGTTCCCCGCGTTCACCAGAATCGCGCTCGCCGGCCGCCCTGTTCCCTCAAGCACGCGACCGCGCAGCCGGCGCGCGATCGCCACCGGCGCGCCCACGATCTGGTTCCGCGTAAACACCGCAGCGCTCGCGGCCGGCGGCGCACCCGGGTCGCGCACGATCAGGGCAAGGTCCGGCTTGCCGGAGGGCTTGAGCCCGGCTGTGGTGGCCGCGGCTTGAAACGCTCGGGGTACGGTGATGCTCACGGGTTCGATGACTCCGAAGGGTCTCCCAGCGGGGCGGGATCCCCCTGAAACGTCTCCCCCGCGTCGAGCCGGTCCCGCCCGAGGCGCTGGAGCCGCTGCCGCCGCGCATCCCGCAGCAGCGGCTGGAGCACAAAGCCAAATCCCACTTCGTCGGTGATGTTGTTGTACCGGAGTTTGAGCGCCAGCACAAAGCTCGGGAACTCGCGGTTCACGCGGGCTGAGAGTTCCTGAAAATCCTGCACGTCAACGTCGTAGGTCGCCACTATGCCCAGCGTGTACTTGTCGGTCAGGCGGTAGTCGGCCCCCGCGCTCACAAACGTTGCATCCCGCGCGTTGATGTAGTGACTCTCGATGAATGTCGAGAAATCGGGTGCGTGCTGCACCAGCAGCCCTGTGGTCGTTCGCGCAGGTTGGTTCAGGTCAAGGTCATGCACCGTCCCCGCCGTCAGTGCCACGGCGTCGGTCACCTGCCACGCTGCGTCCACGGTCGCAAACTCGCCCAACTGCGAGAACTCAGGCCGATAATCGAAGAACCGCATGATCGGCGACTCGCGCGGCGCATCGTCGCTCGCATACACCACTTCGGTGTTCAGCCGCAGGAAGTCCACCGTCCGCCAGCGCCCCTCCCCCCCGCGCTGCGTCTGGAAGACCTGATTGATCCCGCCCTTGAACACGGCCCCGTCCGCGAGCGACTCGACCGACTCGTCATACACCGGCAAGCGGTCCTGCTCCACGCTCGTTCCCGCGACCCATCCCGTCACCGAGGGTTCGATGATGTGCCTCACCCGGTGAAGGTCAAAGAATCGGCTCTCGACGTCGTCGTCCACCTTCTGCACCGTGGTCGCCGCCCGCGCCCCCGCGGCGGACCAGATGCGGTACTGCTCACCGCCACCGCCGTTGAACCGGTCAAACTCCGTGTCGTAGGCCGTGAGCCGGGCCACCCCGAAGGGCGTGATGTTGACCGCGCCCACCCGCAGCGGCATGCTGATCTCGTGCCGCGTGTCAAAGCGCAGCACCTGCCCTTCGGAGAACCCGGCGGTCCGCAGCGCCTCGCCAATGTTCGTCCCCGGCGGCAGCCCGAAGGCGTCCTGCGAGAGCCGATCCGTGGTGAAGCCAAGCTCCGCGGGCGACTTTTCCGTGAAGTTCAGCGCCATGTTGCTGACCCGGAACTCGCTCGAATACGTCAACAGCCCCGGCGCCAGCCCGGCCAGAATGTCATCGTGCACCCGCACATACGACGCCTCGGGCAGCTTGTCGACGGTGTACCCCTGGCTCTGCTGCAAGTACTCGTTGGGGGTGAAGTCGTTCACACTCCCCTTGGCGAGCAGCGAGAAGAACGTGTTCCCATCGATCCGGCGCAGGTTCGCAGCATTCGCAAACTCGCGCCGCGTCTCCGCCAATGGTTCATAGAACGCATCGACGAAGTTCTCGTCGCTGATGTACGAGCCCTCGACGAGCACTGCCCACTTTTCGTCGATGAACCACCGATGGTCCGCGATGATGATGCCCCGGGCATCGCCACCCGCATCCCGCTTGGTCCCGCTGGTCAGCGTGTCGCGCCCGCCATCGCTCGGCAGCACATACGCCAGGAACGAACCCCGCGTGTTCCCCACCGAGTACCCGCCCTCGGTCCCAAACCCGACGCCGCGCCGCGAATAGACATCGAGCAGCAGATCCGCCCGGACGCCCGCAGGTGGGTCAAAGCCGAGAAGTCCGAAGAGGTCGAACCCCGTCTTGACGGCAAACCCCGAGTCGCTCGAGTTCTCGAAGCGAACATCCTTCAGCGGGAACCGCTCGAGATCGCCCGAAAACGCCGGGTAGTAGAAGAACGGCGAACCCCCCGCCCGCAGCGTCAGGTCCTTGCCATCGACATGAAACCGATCCGGCGCGCCTTCCCCCTGCCGCTCCTGCGTCACCGTGATCGCCGTTGCGCCGATCGAGAGATGCGGCTCAATGAACGATGAGTTCGCGAGTTTCACGTCCCGCGCCTGAATCTGGTTCTGCGCCGTCTGCCGCAGCGTCGCCGCGCGCACATACAGCGGCAGTCCCCGCCGCGCGTCGAAGGTGTGGAACACCGCATCCACTGCGACGGCCAGGTTCGCTGTCACGTCGTAGACCACGCGCGGCCCGCGCAGTGTCGAGCGACCATCGGTCGCCACCACGTTTCCTTCAAGATAGATCGCCCGCACCGAGTCCCGGCTGAACTGCCGGTAGTCCGTCAGTTTCCCCGGCCCCAGGAACGCCACCGCCCGCTCTGCGGAGATTTGCAGCGTCCGCGAACGCCGAACATCCGTGTACTCCACGACCACCCCGCCCGTCACGATCACCGTGTTCTCCGCCTCCGCCGACTCTCCCTGCACAAAGGTGATGTCCCCCGCCGCGAACGTGATCAGCCCCTCCTTGGCGAAGATCGGTTCCAGCCGTTCCGCCGCCCCGAACTCCGTGAGCATCGTCTGCCGTTCGTCCTCGCCCAAGCCCCGGACCAGTTGGTTCTGAAGCGACGACCCGGGCTCAAAGGGCTGGCTCATCCCGGGCACGATCGCGCCGCGGCCATCTGTGCCCACGATCCCCGACCCCGGCACAAGCCCCGGCGGTCCTCCCTCGGGCCCCTCCCCGCTGAGTTCAGCCACCAGGGCGCTCAGCCGTGCCTCGCCCTCGCTGATGAATGGGTCGCGCTCCCCTCCGCCAAGCCGTGCCCTTGGCACCTCCGGTCGCAGCGCATCGGCGCTCAGCGACGGCTCACCTTCAATCAGCGCTGTCACCAACAGCCGATCCCCGCCCTGCGCGACCGCCGCCCCGCCGCCGATCACTCCCGCCCGGTCAAAGTACACCGCCACCTGATACAGCCCTGCACCAGCGCCGCCGGCCGCGGAATCGCCGACACGCTCCATCCACACAAGTGCCCGCGCTGCGCTGAAGGCGTGAACGCCGATCTGCACCCGCACATCGCCGCGCAGGTACAGCCGCTCTGTCACCCCTTCGCGCCATGCCTCCACCCGGTTTCCAGAGAGCGAGAGTGTTCCCGTCTGGGCCGCCGTCGCCAGACGCATCCCCCCGAACCCACCTCCGCCTTCGCCGCCGGTCGAGCGCGGTGGGGGCGCAACCGTCGGCTGACCAGCACTGGCCGCGGCCATCATCGGCCCCACCATCAACATCAACTTGGTCGAGAGAGTGCGCGTCAACCGGGCTCCGGGGCGGGCATGGCTTCACCAAGGACGCCATGAAGAAAGAGCGACGCCCTGCGCGCCGCGCGAGGACGAAAAAGAGTCGCGGATGCTAAGCGGCACGCATGCCCGAAGGAGCCGCGTCGATCGTGTTCACTTGCGCTTGCCGGCGCTCTTGCCGCCGCTCCGAACCGCCGCCCGGGAGGGTGCCTTGGCCTTTCCCGACTTGCCGTCCCGGCCGTTGTGCCCGTCGCGTGCTGGCCCGTTGGTTCCGTTCGCCTGACCCTCACCCGGTGCCCACACATTCGCCGTGGTTCCGTGCATCACCTCGTTGTGGTTTGCCACATGCCCGGCCTGCCTGGTCCCTTGGCCCTCAATCCGGATTTCGCCAGCCGCGATTCTTGGGAAGTGCTCGCCTTGCCATGAGGCGGGGTACTTCGGGTCGTCGCAGTCAATCGCCGCCTTGGTGGGGTGCAGGGGTCGGAAGGTGTCGCACATCACCGCGAGTTCGCCGGTGAAAGTCGCCTTGAGCGAGGCCTCGATCGTCCCAGGGTGCGGTCCGTGCGGGATCCCCTGGGGGTGGGCCGTCATGCTCCCCACCTCAATCCCCTTGCGGCTTCCGAAGTTTCCTTCGACGTAGTACAGCACTTCGTCGGAATCGAGGTTGCTGTGGTTGTACGGAACTTTGATGGCGTTCGGGTGATAGTCGAGCATGCGCGGGCAGAACGAGCAGATCACGAAGTTGTGGGCCTCGAAAGTCTGGTGGATCGGCGGGGGCATGTGCAGTTTCCCCGTGATCGGCGAGAAGTCATCGATATTGAAGATGTACGGGTAGTAGCACCCGTCCCAACCCACGATGTCCAGCGGGTGATAGTGGTACGTGTACGAATGCACCCTGTCCCGCGCCTTGATCCGCACCTCGAACGAACCCGATTCGTCGAAGGTGAGCGGCAGTTCCGGCACCCGTAAATCACGCTCGCAGTAGGGGGAGTGCTCGAGGAACTGCGACGTCTGCTTCGATACGTACCGTGGCGGCGGGCCGATATGGCTCCCGTTGCAGGTCTCGATCGCCAGGAACTTGCCGAAGGGCATCTCCTGCAGCGATGGCTCACCCTCACCCACGCTCGTCCGGCGGTCAAAGACCATCCGATAGATCACGCCCTTGGGCATCACGATGTAGTCCTTGGGGCCGAACTTCAGCGTGCCCATCATGGTGTACATCGTCCCCGATCCAAAGTGAATGAACAGGCACTCGTCCCCCTGCCCATTCTTGAAGTGGTAGTTCATCGCCTGCGCGGGATTGCACACCGCCATCTCGCAGTCGGCATTGCCGAACATCACCACTCGGCCCGTCACCGGGTCCCCCTTGGGCTTCATCGGCGCGGTCTTCACGTGCCGCATCCGCATGGTGTCCGTCTCGACATACTCGACCTTGGTCGAATAGAGCGACTTCCATCCCGTCACCTGCGTGGGGGGGTGGATGTGGTACATCGTGCTCGTGGGGCCCGTGAACCCTTCGGTCCCGAAGAGTTCCTCAGAGTACAGCGCACCGTCCGGGCGACGGAACTGCGTGTGACGCTTCTGCGGGAGCTGGCCGAGCCGGTAATAGAACGCCATGATGCGACCTCCGTTGCGGAGCAACATGGTAGAGCCGCGACCGCAGGTTGACCTTCTTCACCCGCCGCTCAGGCCCGCGGAACACGCCGCTTAGCTTCCATCCGGTCCGCCGTCGGCACCTTCAGGTTCCACGCCAGCCCAACGATCTCGAGGGCACGGATCAGCATGTAGCTCGTATCGATCTGCCACCACGACAGGCCATGCCGAGCCGAAGTCGGGAATGCATGGTGGTTGTTGTGCCACCCCTCGCCGAGCGCCAGCACGCCCACCACCGCGTTGTTGCGGCTGTGATCGTGGCTCTCATAGGGCCGGCTCCCCCAGATGTGACAGACCGAGTTCACACTCCACGTGACATGGTGGACAAGAAAGACCCGTACCAGGCCACCCCAGATGAACCCGAGCAGCACGCCCATCCACGACCATGTGAGCAGGCCCCCGAGCACCGCCGGCAGGGCGAGCCCGATCCCCACCCACATCACGAACTGCCGATCGACCGCGCACACCAGCGGGTCCTTCTTCAAATCGGGCACATAGCGGTCATTGTCGGGCGTGCGGCTGCGGAGAATCCACCCCATGTGCGAGTGCCAAAGCCCTTTCAGGAATCCACGGATCCCAGAGCCGCTCTGGTGCGGTGAGTGCGGGTCGTGCTCATCATCGCTGCACTGATGGTGCAACCGGTGGTCCGCGACCCACTCGATCACGCCCCCCTGCGCGGCCATTGAGCCCGCCGCGGCGAGCAGATAGACCCCGACGGGTGACGTCTCGAACGACTTGTGCGTGAAGTACCGGTGAAAGCCCACCGTGATACCAAACCCACTGATGGCGTACATCCCGACCATCAGCGCGAGGTACACCCAGTCAAAGGCGACGCCCCACAACATGACGATCGCCACCACCAGACCGATGAACGGAAACAGCACGCCCCCAAGGTTGGCCAGCCGAAGCCCGACCGAGAGCTTCTCATAGTCGAGTGCGGGCCCCTTGGGCTCGATGATCACATTTTGCGCATCCCCGCCCGCAACCAGCGGACCATCCATGACAGCGGTTTCAGATCTGGAGTTCATCGCGTTCGTTGCTCCGTCCTTGGCCCGCAAAGCGTTCAGAGACACCCACGCCCCGATCCTCACCCGCACTGGACAGCCATCTATCGGCGTTCCTTCCCCGGGCGGGGTATCAAGTCGAGGCGGAGGGTACGCTCCCCGTACGCCCGGCAGCCCCCCCGGTTCTCACCCTTTTCCAAACAGCCGATCCTCGATCACGTCCACAAATGCATGCAGGAGCGTCATATGCACCTCTTGTATCCGTTCTGAGCGTGCCTCATGAACGATGATCTCGTGTATGCACGTACCCCGCATTTTGCCCCCGTCGCGCCCCAGCATCGCCACGGTCACCGCCCCCTTCGCCTTCGCCGCCTCCGCCGCGTGCAGGATGTTCGCCGAGTTGCCGCTCGTCGAGAGCAGCACGACGACGTCCCCCTGCCTTGCGAGCGCCTCGATCCAGCGTGAAAAGACGCGTTCAAAGCCGAAATCGTTCGCGGCACAGGTGATGTGCCCCGCGTCGACACACGCCAAGGCCGCGATGGCCGGTCGATCGTTGCGAAACCGTCCCGTCAGTTCCTCGGCGAAGTGCATGGCGTCCGCGGATGAGCCCCCGTTCCCGCACGCCAGCACTTTCCCTCCCGAGCGCAGCGAGGCCACCATCGCCTCCGCCGCTTCGCCCGCGGCTTCCACCAACGCTGCGTCCTCCCCCGCCCGGCGCAGGGCGGAAGCCGATCCGGAAAGGTGCTCGTGGATGCTGTCGCGTCTGCTCACGCTCGAAGAATAGCAAACCGGCGGGCACCGGCCTCCGATACACTTTCCATAGCCGCATGCTCAACCAGTTGACAACGAGCTTCATCGCCCGCCTTCGTGCCCAGGATCAGGCGGCGTGGTTTGACCTTTGGGAGACCTTTGGCCCGGTTCTGCGCGTCCAGCTCTCCAAGTGGGGCAAAGGCCGCATCGGCCCAGACACGGTCCAGGACCTCTCGCAGGAGACCATGGCCGCGCTCTCTGATTCCATCGACAAGTACGACCCTGCCAAGGGTGCCCGTTTCAGCACCTGGCTCCTCGCCATTGCCAAGCACGTTCTTGGTGATGAGATGGACCGGCGATTCGCCCAAAAACGCGGCGGAAACAAGAAGACCGGCGAGTTCGATGAGACCTGGATGATCGCCAGCAAGACCCTCTCCGCCGATCAGGAGTACGAGGCGGCAGTCTTTCGTGCCAAGGTCCTTGCCGCGATCCGGCTCACCGAGAAAGCCAGCGATTTCACGGACTTTGAGGTTTTCCGCATGCGCATTCTGGACGGCCGGCCCGGCAAGGATGTTGCCGCCGCTCTCGGCATGAGCGAGCCCACGGTCAGCCGCCGCCTCGCCAAGGTCCGAGAGACCCTGCGGGTACGCCTTTCCGAGGTCATGTCCATCTACTGTTTCACGGACGACGAGGCCGGAGAAGCCCAGCGAAACGGGTTGGAACTGAATCCGAACAAGCTGAATGAAGCGGCCTTTGACGAGGCCGTCGCCGAGATCCACCACCGCTCACTCCTCCTCAAAAAGGAGGAGCAGCCGGGCGGGTCGTCCGACGTGGTGCGCGATCCGCCGCCGCGAAGGGGCGGCTGATCGGCCCCGGCGAGGACCCCGCCATGTTCACGCCCGCCCTTTCCATCGACTTCGACCACCCCGCCGTCTGGGTCTTCCTCGGTGTCGTGGTCGGGCTGCCCGTCGCCATCGCCCTCATCATCTACCTCGTGATGCCGATCTGCCGCGCCGTCGCGTGGATCATCGGGCAGGTCGCTCGGTTCATCATCGCCATGCTCGGTGACGCCGTCCGCCTCATCGGAATCGCGATCACCTCAGTCGTTTTCGCTCCGCTCGCAGCAGTGAATGTCCTGCTCGGCCGCTGGTCCGCCGCACAGCATTACGGCCGCGCCATCGGTGCTGAAGGGCGTGCCCTCGCCTCCTGCCTTTATCGCCTTGCCATCGGCCATCCCGCTCGCCTCTTCGGTCTCAAGGCCCTCGTGGAGGGCATCGAGCAGCGCGTGCCGCAGGCCGTCGCCGCCGCGCCACCGCCCACCGCTGCGCCAGCGCGCCATACGTACGAGCCCGATCCGCCCGCGATCATCGATCAGGTGCGGGCCGCTTCCAAGAGCGCCATCGCCCGCTCCGGCAACTTTGACGGTTACCGCGTGATCGGCACCCTCGCCGGCGGCGGCTCCGGCGGCAAGCTCTATATCGCCCAGCCCGACCCGCGCAAGCTCGCGGCCCTCGCCCGTCAGGGCTTCCAGAACGTCGGCGACGTGGTCATCAAGTCCTTCTCCGTTGCCACCGGGAGCAGTCTCCCGCAGATCGTCCGCGAGAGCCGGGCCCTCGAAGCCGCGCGCAAACTCGGGCTCGTTCTCGAGCACGACCTCACCCCGGAGCGGTTTTTCTATGTCATGCGCTATGTCCCCGGCGATTCACTCGCCGCAGTGGCCCAGCGCCTCCACACCCGCGCCGGCCCCGCCGGCCTCCGCGCCGCCGACCTGCGCGAGGTCCTGACCTACACCGCCGACCTGCTCGCCACACTCTCCACCTATCACCGCGCGGGCCTCTGGCACAAGGATGTCAAGCCCGACAACATCATCGTCGCGGAAGGCCGGGCACACCTTGTGGACTTTGGCCTCATCACGCCCCTGCGGTCGAGCATGACCCTCACCACGCACGGCACGGAATACTTCCGCGATCCTGAGATGGTCCGCCTTGCCCTCAAGGGCGTGAAGGTTCACGAGGTCGATGGCTGCAAGTTCGATGTCTATGCCGCCGGTGCGGTCCTCTATTCCGCCATGGAGAACTCCTTCCCAGCCCATGGCGGGCTCTCGCAGATCAGCCGCCCCTGCCCGGAGGCCGTCCGCTGGATCGTCCGTCGCGCCATGACCGACTACGACAAGCGCTACGCCACCGCCGACGACATGCTCGCCGACCTCCGCGCCGTTATCGCCGTCGCGGCCGACCCCGCCGGGGCCGAGGCCCTTCGCCCCATCGATCTCCCCAGCATGCGCGGCAGCGGCGAGTCCCCCGCCGTCGCCCTCCAGACGCCGGCGATGCCCCCGCCGCTCCCCTTTGACGCACCGGTTGCTGTTCACGTGGCCGCGACGCCCCGTCCCGTCGCCCGGAGCGCGCGCCCGGCCGTTGAACAACTCAAGAGCGCTCGCGCCCGCGCCGTCGCCGCTCGCCAGCGCGTCCATGAGCGCATGAGCCGCCTGCCCCGCGCCTCCCGCGGCGTCCATGGGGGTGTCTATTTTGCCCTTGCCGGGACCGCGGCCTTGGTGGTCGCCGTGCTCATGGGATTCACCGTCTTCGCAAAGGCGTTGCGCGAGGGCGTGACCGTCGATCCTCCCGCCCCTGTCGCCTCCGTGCGGCTCGATCGGGCCGATGGCCAGCCCATCGCGGCAACCCCTGCGCCCACACGGGCCAGGACCTCGGGGACGAGGACCGGCAGCAGGAACACCGCCACTTCGCCCCTTCCGGCCGATGGCAACGGCGCACAGGTTCTCCTTGTCAGCGATGCGCCAGGTTCACCCCTCCTTACCAGTGCCGTCGACCGTGCCCGCGCCTCCGGCTTCGCCCTCTCGGGCATCGGCGTTGAGACAGACCCCGCAGGATCAACGATCGAGACCTCGGCCTCACTTCGGAACTCGGTGGGCATCCTCCCCATTCCCGGCGACGAGGCCCGCAAGGCCATTGCGCGATGGTTTGAGAAGAACCCCACAGTCAGCGCCGTGGTCTGGGTCCGTCGCGCTGAAGAGTCCGAGACGCCCTTCATGTCGTGGGTCGTCGCCTCCGATGACCTCCCCGCCCCCGTTGCGCTCCGGCTGGCGGAGGCCTTCCGAATCAGGGAGTGACCAGCCGGGGCCGGGCAACGCGCCGGGCCAGCCCGACGCCTTTCTCGGACGTGAAGCTCTGCCGCGCGTGCCGTTGCCGCCGACCACGTTGTGCGCGC
>JBQTIJ010000130.1:0-16765 GCA_052388255.1 Phycisphaerales bacterium | reverse complement strand
GCCGAACACGATCGGCAGCGCCACCGAAGGCCCCTTCGACGAGATCGACGCCGGCGGCATGTTCACGCTCGTCAAGGTGCGGGCCGCGTTGGAAGACGGGAAGGACCCCGGCTGGTACGCGCACCCGCCGGGCACCGTCGCCGAGCCTGTCGATGGCTGAGTTGCGCCCGGGCCACTATCGCCCCGCCGAGAAAGGACCACGCCATGTGCTGCGGACCCGGACACAAACACTCGTGGCTGATGCTGCTGGGCTGCCTCGGGCCCCTGCTCCTGATCTTCGTGCTCCCGCTCGTCGGAGTGCGCGAGGGCTGGGTCATCCCGATCGCCCTGGCCGCGATGCTGGCCTGCCATCTCCTCACCGCCACGTTCTCGTGGCGCCGCGGCGGATCCGACCGCGACGCGACGCCGCCCACCGAGTCGGCCCGACGCGAAGGAGGGAGCGGCCATGCACATCATTGATCCGCGTCGCTTGGGCTTCGCGCTGGGCGCGACGCTCGCCGTGCTCCACCTTGGCTGCGCCGTCGTCATGGCTCTCGTGCCCAAGGACGCCGCGCTGCACTTCGCCAACGCGCTCGTCCACGGCCTCGACTTCGGCCCCGTTCTGACGTGGGACAAGACGTGGACGCAGACCGCCACGGGAGCCTTCTGCGTCTTCGTCCTCGGATGGTTGCTCGGGGCGACGATCGCCGCGATCTACAACCTGACCGGGCCGCCCCGGCCCACGGCCACGCCCCGCGGCGCCGCGCACCCGGCCGGCGGTGAATCTGAGAAGCCCTAAGCCCCGCCGGCGCCGAGGGTCGCTCGGCGTCCGCCTTCGATTGTTCCCCGAGGCCCGGCGGGGTGTTGTCCGGGCCGCTGCAAGAACCGTCCGCCATCGACGACCGTCGCGGAGACACACAAGGAGTCGATCATGTCCGCTCATTCCGTCTGCGCCGAGACCTGCCACCAGTGCATGGACGTGTGCCTGGCCCTCATCCCGCACTGCCTGGCCCACTGCGTCAAGACCGGCCAGCCCGCCGACCCCGCGCACATCGGCACGCTGATGGACTGCGCCGAGATCTGCGCGTCGGCGCACAGCTTCCTGCACCGCGGCTCCCCGCAGCACGCCGCGGTCTGCGCCGCGTGCGCCACGGTGTGCGACGCCTGCGCCGCGTGCTGCGCCGAACTTGGGCTCGAGGACGCACCGACCAAGGCCTGCGCCGCCGCGTGCAAGGCGTGCGCCGACTCGTGCCGGAAGATGGCCAGGCACTGAACCAACGCGGCTCGTCCGGCGGAAGCCGGTCGGGCCGATTGCCCCGTCCCAGGAGCCGGGCCGAGGCGTTCCGGCGGCCGGGATTCGGTCCCCGCGGGGAGACACCACGAGCGCGCGATCGCGCCTTGCGGGGGGACGATCGTCCCCCCGGCCCGGACGACCGAACGCGTCGCTCGCACGCCCGTCCATGCCGCACGCACACCCGTGCGATCCGCATGGAAGCCCGCACGAGCCGGCCGGACGCTCGTCCCGTCGCCTCGCGCCCCCGTCCCGCCCATCGGGACGGTCGTCCGACCGACCTGGACGGGAATCCTGAGAGTCCGCGCGGACGCGGCGGACACACACGCCTTACCTCCGCCTGCCCGGGGCAAAGCCACGTCGAACTTCGCGGCCATGGTGGACGCAGATACCCCTGGGGAGTATACTTCAACAAAGGAGTTTCTCATGGACACGACGGCACGGACGAACACGGCCACGACGCTCTCTATCGACGGGATGAGTTGCGGGCAATGCGTGCAGACCGTTACCAAGGCCCTGGCCGCCGTGCCGGGCGTGGGCGTCCGGTCGGTCGCGGTGGGCCGTGCCGAAATCACCGCGCCCGACGGTCCCACCGTGTCCCGGGCCGTGAACGCCCTTGGCGAGGCCGGTTACACGGCCCGAGCGAGCGCGGAGTCGGCGGAAGCCGGTGCTGGACGGGCTCCCGCCGCGGCGTGCTGCGTCGGTGGAAACAAGAACGCCGCGCACGGCCCTTCTCGCGGCTGAAGTCGGGAAGCGGGGCGGCATTCGGTGCCGACAACAAAGGGACACTCACGCATGAAAAAGCAGAGCGAGACGAGCAGCGCACGGGCGGGCGACGCAAAGAGCGCCCCAGTCGTGAGCGGCGCGGGGCGAGCATCTCCTGAAGGCGCACGAGCCGCGGCGTGCTGCGGGTGCGGCGCGGCGGCTGGGCTGGAGGCCGCGCGCGATGGCGTCGGGCCTGGCGCGCACGCAGCGGGCGTGGACCACGACCTCAAGGCGGCGAACCTGAAACACCTCAAGCGGATTGAGGGGCAGGTGCGTGGAATCGCCGCGATGATCGACGAAAACCGCTACTGCGCGGACATCATCCAGCAGTGCGCGGCGGTGCAAGAGTCGCTGCGCTCGGTCGCCAAGAACCTGCTCCGCAACCACCTGTCGCACTGCGCGAACCACGCCATGCACGGCGACGAGGCCCAGCAGGCGGCGATGGTGGACGAACTGATCGCGCTGGTCGGCAAGATCGCCCGGTGACCCCGCTCGGATGCGCCAAGGAGCATTGACGGCATGTACGACGCGCTCGCCCAACTGATTGCCCGTTGGAAGGACGACCCCGGCGGGGCGTACCGCTCGTGGTTCCTGTGGGACCAGCGGATCAAGAACTTTCGTTCGATCCGGGTGGGGATCGCCGAGGTCGTGCGAGAGATCGACGCGGGGACGTTCGGCAACGTCTACAAGGGTTCGTCGCTGGAAACCGTCGTGCATTCGATCGCGGAGCAGCGACAGATCTTCAAGGGGGCAGACCACGCGTTCCTGTGGAAGCCCAAGCTTCGCATCCCGGACATCTACGAGAGCGCGGAGAACCAGAGGGCCTTCGGACGGTTCCTGCACACGTGCTCGTGCTGCGACACCGAGGACGCGGTCGTGCGGGCCGTCCGAACGCTCGCCGATCGGAACATCAAAGGCCTGGGTCCCGCCGCGGCCAACATGCTCTACTTCCTGCACCCCACGCTGGTACCACCCTTCAACACGGCCATCGTCAAGGGGTACAACGCGGTGACCGGCTCGAAGGTCAAGCTCGGATCGTGGGAGCAGTACCTCGCCATGCGCGCCGGCGTGATGCGGATCAACGCCGAGCACCGTGCGCTGCTGAGCAACGATCTCGGAGCAGTCGCGGGCTTGTTGTTCGATGTGGGTCTCGGACGCTACCAAGCCCCGCCGCGCAGCGGCGACACCGATGCGATCGCCGCGTGGGAGGCGGACCTCAGGAACGTCCGCGACGAGTCCGCGGCCGCCGTGAAAGCACAGAAGATCGCCGAGCAGGAGGACCGGTCGCACGCCCAGGTGCAGGGCTGGCTCCGCGACCTGGGCCGCTCGCTCGGCTTTGACGTGTGGGTCGCGGCGAACGACCGCAACCGGCCGCTGGAGGGCGGGCGGCTGTGCGACGGGTGCATCGATGCCCTCCCGCCGGCGCTGGAGCAGTCCACCGGCGTGGAGGCCGTTCGACTGATCGACGTGCTCTGGCTCGAACGAGGCGAGTTCGGCGGCGCATCCCCCGGCCGTGTCGCCGCGGCCTTCGAGGTCGAGCACACCACGAGCATCTACTCAGGCATCGTGCGGATGCTCGACCTCGCGTTGGGTGTGCCCGATCACGCGGGAGTGCGACTGTTTCTTGTCGCGCCCGACGCGAGGGAAGACGATGTGCGGCAGCAACTGGCCCGGCCCGCGTTCCGACGCGTCGCCGATTTCGCCGTGCGCTTCCTGCCCTACGGCGAACTGGATAAACACCGCGAGACAATGGCCCGGTTCGGGACAGGGCTGAAGGCTGTGGAAGCCGTGAGCCGAGTGCTGGTGTAATGAAATGGGAACGCGAGGTGAATCATGAGTTGCAACTGCGGATGCCATGACGACAATGCTCCGGCGACGGGATGGCGAAAGTTCATGCCCTTGATCCTGGGTGCGGTGGTGGTCGGAGCGATCATCGCCGGGGCGGTGCTCAAGAAGGACGACGCAACCAAGCCCTCTTCGCGCTCACCGACAGAGCGAACAACGGCGGCGACCAAGCCCTGAGATCGGCTCGATGTACAAAGGACGATGATGACGAACGCCAACGAAGATCCGCATGGCGGCGAGGCCGCACCGACGGAGACGACTGCCAAAGCGACTATCGAGCGGGCCGATCTGCCGATCGAAGGGATGACGTGCGCTTCGTGCGCGAGCCGGATCGAGAAGCGTCTAGGCAAGCAGCCGGGCGTTGAGTCGGCGAGCGTGAACTTCGCTACCAAGGTGGCGACGGTGAGGTACGACCCGGCGGCGACCGGTCCGGAGCAACTCGCCAAGGCGGTGGACGGCATCGGCTACAAGGCCGTCGTGTCGCCGGTGAAGCAGGGGGCGACGAATCCTCCGCAGGGACACGCGGGCCACGATCACGCCGCGATGCTCGCAGCGCAGACGGCGGGGGAACACGCCGGGCACGCGATGAACGGCGGCCCTAGGGGCGAAGACCACTCGGCCCACTTGAACGTCGGAGAGGCAGAGGCCCGACGGCTGCTGATCAAGACGACCGTCGGGGCCGTGCTATCGCTGCCGGTGCTCGTCATCGCGATGTCGCACGGCAAGATCGACGCCTTCAACGTCCCCTGGACCAACTGGCTCCAACTCGCGCTCACGACGCCGGTCATGTTCTGGTGCGGTTGGCAGTTCTTCCGCTCCGCGTGGAAGGGCTTGCGGCACTTCAGCGCCAACATGGACACGCTGGTGGCGATGGGCACGGGCGCGGCGTACCTCTACTCGCTCGCGGCGACGATCTGGCCGGGGTTCTTCGCTGGAGTGAGCGGAGCCGCGGCTCATGCCGCACACGCCGAAGGCAACATGGGCGGCATGGTCATGGTGCCCGTGTACTACGAGGCCGCCGCGGTCATCATCGTCCTGATCCTGTTGGGCAAGTACTTCGAGGCCCGGGCCACGGGGCGGACGAGTGCGGCCATCAAGCGTCTCATTGGCATGCAGGCTCGGACAGCTCGTGTCGTGCGCAACGGCACCGAGCAGGACGTGCCAATCGAATCTGTCGTCGTTGGTGATCGCGTGTTGGTGCGTCCCGGCGAGAAGATCCCCGTGGATGGACGTGTTGAGAGCGGCCAGTCCGCCGTGGACGAGTCGATGCTCACCGGCGAGAGCGTGCCGGTCGAGAAGACGGCCGGCGACAGCGTTTTCGGCGCGACGATGAACACGACCGGCGCGCTGCGGCTGGTGGCGACCAGGGTCGGAGCTGACTCGGCTCTTCAGCAGATCGTGCGGCTTGTCCAGGAGGCCCAGGGCAGTAAGGCCCCGATTGCCCGCCTGGCCGACAAGATCAGCGGCGTGTTCGTTCCCATCGTGATCGCGATCGCCCTCGTAACGTTCGTGGTCTGGTGGTTCGCTTCGCCGGCGGAATCGCGCCTCAGCATGGCGCTGGTCACGGCCGTCTCCGTGCTCATCATCGCGTGCCCGTGCGCCCTGGGGCTGGCAACGCCGACGGCGATCATGGTCGGCACGGGGCGCGGCGCGGAAAAGGGTATTCTCATCAAGGGCGGCGAGGCGCTGGAGACCGCCCACAAGCTCACCGCCATCGTGCTCGACAAGACGGGCACCATCACGCACGGCAAGCCCGCCGTGACGGACATCATCACGGCACCCGTGGGTGTGCAGGAGACGCTCGATGAACGCGAGTTGCTGCGGTTGGCCGCTTCAGCGGAGCAGCACAGCGAGCACCCGCTCGCCGCCGCGATCGTCCGTGAGGCCTTGGCACGCGGACTGTCGCTCACTGAACCGATCGACTTTCAGGCCGTGGTCGGGAACGGCGTCGAGGCCCAGGTGGACGGGCACGCGGTGCTAGTCGGCAAAGCGGCGTTGCTGGCTCAGCGCAGTATCCAGTCCGCGATGGGGGAGAACGCCGCGGGTCTGGCGGCGCTGGGGCGCACGCCCATGTACGTTGCCGTCGACGGCCGCGAAGCGGGAATTATTGCGGTCGCCGACACGGTGCGACCCGAATCGAAGGAGGCCATCGCCACGATGCATGAGCTGGGTCTCCGCGTGGTCATGATGACCGGCGACAACAAGCGAACGGCCGACGCCGTCGCCTCGCAAGTTGGCGTCGATGTCGTTTTCGCTGATGTACTGCCAAAGGACAAGGCGGACAAGGTCAGGGCCCTTCAGGTCGAGGGGCACGTCGTGGGCATGGTCGGCGACGGCATCAACGATGCACCCGCGCTCGCTCAGGCCGATGTCGGCCTGGCCGTCGGGACCGGCACCGATGTGGCGATGGAGTCTGCTGACATCACGCTCATGCGCGGCGATCTGCGGGCCGTGCCCCAGGCGATCGCCCTTTCGCACGACACCATGCGGACGATCAAGCAGAACCTGTTCTGGGCGTTCATCTACAACATCGTGGGAATCCCCATCGCGGCGGGCGTGCTTTTCCCGTTCACGGGCTGGTTGCTCTCGCCGATTCTCGCGAGCGCCGCGATGGCGTTCAGCAGCGTAAGCGTGGTGCTCAACAGCCTGAGGTTGAGGGCTCGATCAGCGACGTGATTCGTTCGCGTGCCACATTCTTGAGTAGCGTTGCCGATTCTCTTCCACCCACGTCCCCGCGAAGAGATGCGCCGCCTTCAAGAACACGGGCGCGTCCGGGTTGGACTTCGACTCTCCGACCGTCGGGTGGAAGTAGGCCGGCGGATACAGCGCCACGTCGTCGTACTGCGTGACCACCCGGGCGATCAGGCCCGGCCCCGCCTGATCACCGACATACCGGCGCTCGAAGAACGACTCTTCGACCATCGCCACCGCGTGCCACATCGCCGGGTGGTTGGGCGGGAATCCCATCGCGGCGTTGGTCACGATGTCGAGTTGCTCGCACGCGGCCCACGCGACGACCTCGGGCGGGCACATCTCATCCAGCGGCCGTACCGGCTTCACGTCGGTGTCGAGGTAGACCCCTCCGAACCGGGCCAAGATCTCCAGCCGCAGGATATCCGAGCGCATCACGCAGCCGGGCGTGCCGCCGACGTTGCCGCAGGCGTCCCAGGCGTTGCGGTTGAGGATCGGCGGCAGGTTGTCGTCGGTCCACAGCCGCATCTCCCAGTGCGGGTTCATCTCGGCGAAGCGGCGACGCCAGCGACGCTGGTTGAGCGGCATCTCGCCCTTGCCCAGCCAGATCTGGTGCAGGACACGCGGGATTGAGGTGGTGCGTGTGGGCGTGCTCACGCCACCACCTCCGCGGGCTTGGCCTGCACGAACGCGAACGCGCCGCCGTGGGCCGTGGCGGCTTCTTCGCCCTGCTCGAAGATCGCCCAGTGGAAGGGCACCACGTCGCGGAAGTGACCGTGATCGCGGACGACGCGGGTGAGGAACCCCGGCCCGCTCTGGTCCCACTCGCCGCGATACACCAACACCGAGTGCGGCAGGTCACGTATCGCATGCCACAGCATCGGGTGGTTCCGCGTCGCGCCGAGCACCGACGGCGAGAGCATGTGCGGCCTGCTCGCGCCGTGGCTGGCGATCGTGGAACAGAACGCGCCGACGCCCGCGATGAGTTCATCGAGCGGGCGCAGCGGCAGGCGATCGGGATCGACAAACACTCCGCCCTCGCGGGCCAGCACTTCGTAGCGGAGCAGATTCAGCCGTGCCGCCGAGGCCGCGGGCTCGCTGAGCCCGAAGGTCTGCTGCCACTGGTCGTAGTTCATGATCGGCGGCTTGGTGTCCAGCGTGAGCGTCACCACGTCCCACTCGGGATGCATGGTCTGCCACGCGTGCCGCCAGGCCGTGAGCCGCTGCTTGTCGGGAGTCTCACTGAGGTCCGCCGTGTAGATGACCTTTGGAATCACGCCTTTGCCTCCTCTTCGATGTCGCTACTGAGACTGCCCACGCCGCTCTGCTGCCACTTCGCCGGAGGCACGCCCTCCATGCCACCCTCGATGAAGGACGACGCGCCCTCGCCCAGCGCCACTGACTGCTGGGCGCTGCCGGAGCCCGAGCCGGAGCCGGGCGGCCCCGAGCCGCTGTCGCTGCCGCTCGATGAGCCGGATGAGCTGCCGGAGCTCGACCCGGAACTGGACCCCGAACTCGACATTGACGAGCCGCTGGACTTTCCGCTGCCGGAACCGCTCCCGCTCGACGACCCGGACCCGGAGCCTGAACTCGACCCCGAACCCGACGACGATCCGGACCCGCTCTGCTGCGTGGCGGGCATGTCGTTGTGAATCCACACCCCCCCAACGCCGCCAGCCCCGCCCACGAGGAACACGTTGAGCCCGGGCACATGGACCGCCACCGTCGTCACCCGCTCGGCTGAGCGCTCTACCGTCTCAACGAGCTCCTCGCTCAGGTCATGACGCACGAGCGCGTCGCCAACCTGCACGAACTCCGCCGACGCGAAGCCGATCTCCTCGTTGCGCTTGAGCAGGACCGGGTGCTCGGGCGTGAGGCGCAGGCGGCCGTTGATGGTGACGAAGCCATCGTGGTATCCGAGCTTCACGCTGCCGACCGTGCCGGTAACGGGCGTGAGCGCGGCTTCCGCCCATGGACGGAGCCACTGGTACTGGGCACGCCACGGCACATCGCGGTCCAGGCCCGCCACGTCGAGCGCCGCGACGCGGTCGCCCGGCTGGAGCGCCTCGACCGGCTTGGTCGAACCGTCGGCGAGCACCACCGGCGTGCCCGCAAGGACGCAGTTGGAGCCGGGGCCGGAGCCGCCGGGACCGCTCCCGCCCGGGCCAGAACCACCCGGCCCCGAACCGCCAGGCCCGGACCCGCCTGGACCCGACCCGCCGGGGCCGCTGCCGCCGCCGCTGGATCCGCCGCCGCCCGACGACCCGCCTCCGGACGACCCGCCGGACGAACCGCCCGACGACATGCCCGAGGACATACCGGAACTGCCGCCCGACGACATGCCCGACGACGCCCCCGAACTCGCACCGGAGGACATGCCGCTCGATGCGCCCGACGAACTCCCGCCACCGGAACTGCTCATGCCCGACGAGCCCGTGCTCGACGGCGTCTGCGAACTCGTCGGCGTCTGCGACGAGTCGGTGGTCATCCCGCTGGATGACATCGGCCCGCTGCTCGACGGCGTATGCGTCGTCCCCGGCGTGTTGCTCGTGAACGCGCCGGTGGTGTAGAACGTGAGCGTCGGCGTGCCGCCCGGACCGGTCGTGTAGATCACGTCGCCGGTGGTCGAGTAGCTCGGCGGCATGCTCGGCGTGCTGGTCGGCGTCGAGTACGTGCTTTCAGGTGTCGAGCCCGACGGCGTCGAGTAGTTACTCGATCCGCCGCCCTGGGGAGCGCGTCCCGTCGCCCACACAGGGATGTAGAGGTAGTACCGCGTGGGGCCGTCGCTCATCGTGCGGCCTCCTGCGGCTTGGGCTTGGGCTCGTACCACCCGTCGGTGCGGATCGGCTTGCCGCACTCGGAAGCGGCTGCCTTCACCGCGTCCTCAAAGGCCATCTTCTCGAAGACCTCCAGGGCGCTTCCGGGCGAGCAATTGACCACGCGGAAGCGGTGCTTCTCGAAGTGCGGCCTGAGGGCCTCGAACCTCCGCGACAGCGAGTCATACAGCACGTTGTTGTGCCGGATAGCGTTGGCCGCGCGGTGCTCCTCGAAGGCGTACCTGCGCTCGACGTCCATCTTGAAGTCGCAGCCGAGCAGGTACACCGTCGAGAACCCGAGGTAGTGCAGCAGCCGGAGGGCGACGAGCATGACCGAGCGCTTGCCGGTGATGCCCAGCGAGTCGGGGTTCTTCGCGTCGTTGCCCCATGAGACCGTGTCCCCCGTGAGGAATCGCTCGTGGTCGAAGTGGTCGCTGCGGCGGAAGAACAGCACGCCGGGCATCTGGTGGACCTTGATGGCGCTGCTGCGCAGCGTGCCGTCTGGGTTCATCACCTTCAGCCGCTTGTCCCACATGCACGTGGGCACGAACTTCAGGATGCCCGGGTCCTTCCAGCCCACATCGACGAAGCGCCCCGGGTCATCAACGCAGGTCCAGAGCGTCGGACGCCGCACGGACCAGGCGTTGTTGACGGCCATCGTGACGATGCCGCGGGCATCCAGCAGCGACAGGTCGATCTGCTTGAGCGAGGGCCCGGAGAGCATCAGGAACGCGGACCGGCCCCGGTAGAACCCGCTCAGCGACACCGACTCGAACGTCGGCGGGGCGGTGTAGAGGCGCAGGCCATCCCGGGCGGGCTTGCGCGCCTTGAGCCCAGCCTGCAATGCCGCGATGTCGGACTGGTTCTCACGCACCGCAGCACCCCCCATCACTCTTGAACCGCCCGATGATGTAGCGGGACCCCGCCTGGGGCCTGCCAGCGACGCCGACGCGGGCGATGCGCTCCAGCCACCAGTCCAGCGGCCGCACCGTCGGGTGCAGACCCTCTCCGGCGACGGTGGTCGTGCTCGGCCGCGTGCAGATCGAGAAGATGAACCGCCCGCGCGGCACCGCGACGCGGCGCATCTCCGCGAGCGTGAGATCCACGTCCTCGGGCCGGAGGTGCTCGAGGGCGTCGAAGCTCGTCACCACGTCGGCGATCCCCGCCTGCAGGGCGGTCGCGTGCATGGGTCGCACGATGTCCACCTCGGGAAAGGCAAAGTCGACGCCCAGCCCGTCGATGCCGAGGCGCCGCAGCTCGCGCACAAGGTCGTTGCGGCCGCACCCGAAGTCCACCACGAACCTTGGCTTGCCCTCCTGGATGAGCGGGATCGCCGCCCGGCCGTGGTTGGACGAGCCGTACGTCGAGCCGGGCTTGCTCGCCAGCGCCAGGTACTTGGCCCGCTCCTTGGCACGCTTGGCATCGAGCGGCGTTGGGGTGGTCGGAGTGGTTGTCATTCCGCACCTCCGATGTAGAGGTTGAACTTGCGGTCCTCGTCGGCGGGGTCGGCGATCTCGATCAGGCTCATGGCCTCGAAGACCCACACCGGCCTGCCCCGGCTGTTGCGCTCACAGGTCATCTGCACGCACACGCCTTCGGGGATCGGCACGAGCTTGGGCTTGAGCGACCGCGCGGGCGGGCACTTGGGAAGCACGCCCGGGAGCTCGCACACCGGCCCCAGCCCGAGCAGGCCGCCGAACCCGGAGCCGGGCTCGGAGTCGTTCATGTGGTGGGCCTCGAAGCGGTTGATCGCCAGGCGCGTGGGGTCCTCGCCGCCGCTGGGGGCCTGCGACGTCAGACCGTTCTCTACAGGCACGTACCGCAGGTAGTCCGGGCTGCCGGGGTTGCCGTCGATCTGCGCCTCGACCCACGGGTAGCGCCAGCGGTTGCGCTCGGTCGGAATGGGCTGGGCCGCGCCGAGGATCGCGGTGATGCGCCCGGGCGAGGGGCGGCCGAGCTCGATCACCGCCCACTTCTCGCCGGTGCCGTCCTCCTTCCACAGGATCGGGATGCCGCCCATGGGCGTGCTGGCTAGGACCGTCTCGTCGGCCGCGAGCTCGCAGGTGGTGTCCGTCTCGTTGGTGATGTAGACCCGCGCGGTCGTCACGCCGGTGAGCACGCAGGGGCCCAGCTTATTGGGTTTGATCGGCTGCATCGCCACCGCGAAGGCGAGCGTGTCGGACTCTTCGGTGGCCAAGTCGCCCGTCAGGGGCGTTCGGCTGTGGAAGGTCCGCTCCTGGTCGTCTTCGCCGGGCTCAACGAGCACGCCGGTGATCGCAAGGGCGTGGTGCGGCTCGATCACTTCGTTCGAGTCGTTGCGGACCAGCACGACGCCGATGCCGCGCTGGGCGGATTCGACGAGCGGCCCAGCGACGGCTTGACCACGACCCTGACGCGTGCGCAAATCGACCGCCGCATCGATGAACGCGTTGTACGCGCCCGCGGGGATGCGGAGCGGCTGGCCGGAGCGGACTTTGCGGAGGTCGTCGGGCATGCTTTAGATTCCGAGTGCTCCGAAGTTGGCCTGGTCGTACACGCGCTCGACGTACGCGGCGATGGGCTTCTTGATGATCGCGCCGGAGCCCGAGTCCTCCGCGTCGGCGTAACGGACCCAGAGGTACTCCCACCCCTTCTTGTTGATCCCGGTGACGGGACCGACGGTCAGGTTGGTCTGGTTGGGGCTCGCCGCGAACCGGAACGTGATCTCCCAGTCGTCGTCGGGACCATCGCCTCGCTTGGAGCCCGTCGCGCCAAGAAAGAGCACCTCGCCCGCAGCGAACCCGCGGAACGAGCCCGCGTTGGTCTTGCCCGTGCACGAGAAGATCGCGCCCTTGTACGACGCCGTGACCTGCGCATCGGTGAAGTAGTGCGTCTCGGAGAACTGGTAGACCGGGACGGTGATGTCCACGCCCTCGACACCGTCGGCGGTGACGCCGATCGCGCCGCCGAAGTCGGGCGCGGTGGTGCCGGGCGCGGGCCGGCGCTGCATGGTCTGCAGGCTCTGGGTGATGTGCTGCGTGCCGCCGCCGGTCTCGAACGTGAATGACGACTCGCTCGGGGTGCTCGTGCCGGTGGAGGCGTTCTGGCTGTAGCGGACGGTCACATCCCACAGTTGCGGGCCGATGGGCTCGATCTGGATGGTCTGACGCGGGAGCGTGTCGTAGGTCGCGGGCGAGGCCGCTTGCGCTGCGGTGCGGGCCGCGAGGTCGTCGGCCGTGCCGCGCACGATGTAGCCGAGCTCCGCAGACGACTGCGAGGCTTGGTTCGCCTTGGTGGAGCGGCGGCTCTCGAACTTCTCAAAGACCTCGACCGGCACGAACGACAACCTCCTCTCGTGGGTAGATCAGGCGAACCGCAATCCGTTGTCCACGCTGGCATCCAACAGACGCTTGGTGTTCTTGGCCGTTGCCTCCGTCGCGCTGGCCGTGCGCTCGGCGGCATCGCCACCGGTGCCAAGCCCCGAGACAGCCGCGGAACTGAAAGTGCCCGTGACGCTGATGCCCTTGCCGATGGCCGCACCGAGTCCCGACAACCGGTCCTCGAAGTCCGCGAGCAGATCCCGCTGCGGGCGACCGGGACCCTTCTCGGCGTCGGCGGCCTCTCGCTTCTTGCGTGCCTCCTCGATCGCGGCCGCGAGCTTCTGCTTGGCGGCGTCAAGCGCGGCCTGGGACTCTGCGAGTCCCGCGGCCGTGTCCTTGCGCAAGGCTTCCTGCGCGTTCTCAAAGTCATGCCCGATGCCCGCGAGTGTCGCCTCGTGCATCGCGGCGGCGTCCCGGCGCTCGGCCTCCCGTTCCTTGTCGCGTGCGATCACCGACTGCTGGGCCGCGCTCTCCAGTTCCGCCAGACGGGATTCGAGTTGATCATCGACGGCCCTCTTCGCGGCGTCCACGTCGAGCCCGGAGTCGAACAGCCCCTGGATCTCCAGCATCCGCTTGGCGACCCAAGACGATGCGGACTCCCAGACTTGCTGGAAGCCGGTTGTGAAGTTGGTCCAGGTCTTGGAGAGGAACGATGTGGTCTCGATCCACGCGATCTCGATGGCGTGGAAGACGATCTCCGCGGCGGCCAGCGCCCCGTACCACATGGAGTACGCCGTGGAGACGAAGAACTCCTTCGCGCCGAGCCATGCCTTGTTCAGCGCAGCCACACCCTGCTGCCAGATAACCTTGAGTGACAACCACAGGATCTCGGCGGCCAGCGCGATGTCGCCCGCAGCGAGAGCGTCAGAGATGCCGCCCACCACCTTGCCGACCCAGTCGCGCAACTCGGCGAACTTCTCCGCCAGCCAGGACAGAGCCTCGCCACCCGCGCCGGTGACGACCAGCAATGTGCCGCCGAGCGCCACGATCGCGGCAATGGTCAGGCCGACCGGCGTCAGGATCGCACCGATCGCAGCCCCGATCAGGCTGAACGCCGTCCCGATCCCGCCGATGACGGCGGCCACGATGCCGAGCGCCGCGCCGATGCCGGAGATGATGTAGCCCAGGCCGACGATGGCGATCCCCGCGACGGCGACCGCCGCCGCGACCTTGAGCGCCCAGACCACCGTCTCCTTGTTCGCCTTCACCCACGCCGTAGCGCTCACGACGATCCGCGTGATCCGCTCGGTCAGGTCCTTGATCGTCGGGGCGAGCGCCCCGCCGATGGTGAAGACACCCTGCTTGAGGACCTTCCACAGCGTGCCCAGCGCATCGTTGAGTTCCGCGGCGTCGCGGGCGGTCTCGGTGCTGACGGTGAGCCCGAGCTTGCGGGCCTGCTCCTGCATCTCGTTGATGCCCGCGGCCCCGTCGGCCATGAGCGGCAGGAGCTTGGTTCCCGCCTTGCCGAAGAGTTCCATCGCCATCGCGGCTCGGGCGGCGGGATCCTGGATGCGGGAGATCCGCTCGGCCAGCAGCTTGAACTGCTCATCCGGTGAGAGCTTGGCCAGGTCCTGCACCGTCAGCCCGAGCCGCGCGAGGCCCTCGTTCGCCCCCTTGGAGCCTTGCGACGCTTCCGTAAGCGTCTTCTGCATGACGCGGAGGCCGTTCTCCAGCGTCTCCATGTCCGTGCCGGAGAGGTCGGCGGCGTAACCGAGCTCCGACAGGGCCTCAACGCTCACGCCCGTGCGGGCGCTCATCTTGTCGAGCGCATCGCCCGAGTCGGAGAAGGCCTTCGCGGTGCCGAGCAGCGCGGTGATCGCGGCCACGCCGATGCCCGCCATTTTGGTGCCAATGGACCGAAGCCCCTCACCGAAGGCTTCGAGCTTCTTCTGGGCCGCCTTCAGGCCGGCCGACAGCTTGTCGCTGACGCCCAGCTCCACGAAGGCTCGGCCTGCTCGGATGCCACGGGTGTCGGCCACGGTGGTTCAGCCCTTCCTGACGGAGTTCCGCCACAACAGCGGCAGCTTCGGCCGCTCTTTCTCCAGCGCCGGAGCCATGTACGGCCGCGGCGCGATCTTGACCTGCTGCGATGTGAGCTTGCCGCCGCGCCGGCGGAACACGACGGTCTCGCCGCCATACTCGAGGACGCTGGGTGCCGGGGGGTCGCTCTTCTTGAACCCCACCGGCCCGACGACCACGGAGTCGTTGGGCTTGTCGTACCCAAAGAGGATCAGCCGACGCAGGCTGCCCTCGTGCGAATGGGGCGGGGCCCCGGGAGGAGCCGACCCCTTGCGCTTGCGGATGCTCGTCTTCGCCGCCGTGCGGATGAACGCGCCGGCCTTGCTGAGCACCTTCCGCTTGGCGTTGTCGACCGCCGCCATGACGACGTGGCGGTCGAAGAACATGTCCTTGATCCGCATGGTGATCACGCGCCGCTGCTCCCAGCGCCCCCGACCTGACCACCGCCGGTGCCGGCGATGGTGCTGCCCTTCTCCAGGCCCTTGTTGAACGACGCCTCCTTCTCCTTGCGGAGACGGCCGGACCCGATGAACAGACCGACGATGCCGGTGAGCGCGGGCAGCGCGGGCCCGAGCACGGGCAGGCCCGCGACGGTCGGGCCTACGGTGTCGAGGGCCGAGAGCGTGAGCTGCCCGAGCAACCCGCGGATCTCGCCCGCCTTCTCGATGTTGCCTTTCCATTGCGCCCCGGTCGTCTGCGTGAGGTTGAACCAGTTCTGGTACTCGACCTCGGCCTCGTTGAGGCTCAGCGTCGAAGGCAGGCCGGTGGTCTGCTGGATCGTGTTGGGCGTCTTGACCTTGACGATGTCGCCAAGGTCGAGGCCGGCGCACGACGCGAGCACGAGCGCCAGCAGGATCAGAGCACCGATGTAGACGTAGTGGCGGGTCGAAAGGCTCTTCATGCGCGAGTCTCCTTGGCGACCTCCGGCATGCGGCGGTCGATGAACACGTCTTTGAGGACCGACACGTCAACCTTGACGGGTCGCTGGGGCTTGTTGAAGGGGTCGAAGTCGGCGGGCTTGAGCAGGCGGGATCGCTTGGGATCGCGGGCGGTGTTGGCCACCACGGACATGACGGCGGCGGCGATCGACCAGTCGTGGCGCTGGCGACCGTCGAGCATGGCGACCAGTTCCCGCAGCGTCAGGGGCCCGGGGTCGAGGCCAAGGGCTCCGGCACACTGGTAGATGAACTTCCAGGCGTCGGCGGCTCTTGGAGCGGCGGGACCATCCGGTTCACGAGCTTGTCCAGCTCGCTCTCGCTCGTCAGCGTCTGGATCCGCTTCTCTGTCAGGTCGCGGGCCTTGTCCATCACGCGGTTGGTGGCCTGGAGCACCCGCCCGAGGTTGGCCCGGTCCCTCGGGCTCGGGCAGAAACTGATGAGTTCGTCCAGCACCGCCTGCGTGGCGGCCTCGATCGCGTCGCCCGCCATCGCCCTGCCGAACTCCTCGTCGGAGACCTTGGCGGCGTCTGCCTCGGGCTTGCACACGGCGTACACCACGTCGCACAAGAGCACCGGGTCGCGGATGAGCTTCTCGATGAGCGTCCCCTCGATGACCTGCATGAGGTCGACGCCCGTGAGCCCGCGCACGCGCTTGAGCGTGGCGACGTTGATGTCCACCGTCCAGGTCCGACCCGCGTTGTCCTTGAACTGCCGCATCCGTGCCTCCGTGTTTAGCTGCCGATCCATGAGGGCGCCGTGGTCGAGTACGTCACCTTCGCCGTCACCGACACGGTGATGGCCTCCTCGAGGGACTCGCTGCGGCTGAAGTTGGTGATGGAGAAATCCGCCTGCAGGCCCTGGCCCGCGGCCGCGTCGAGGATCTGCAGGCCGATGGGGTCGTTGTTGAAGAAGGCGTTCTTGATGGCGGTGAACCCGGCATCGCCAGTGTCCCAGACCATCTCGAACTCCACGCTCGCTTCCTTGAGCGTGGCGACCGTGGCCCGCCAGCCGCTGTTGGCTCGCGTGGTGACGTCCGCCTCACCGGCCTCGAGGTTGAGGGTC
>JBQTIJ010000129.1:0-7028 GCA_052388255.1 Phycisphaerales bacterium | reverse complement strand
CTGATCTCGCCGAGCGTGGCCTTGCGGACGATGTTGATCGGGCCGGTGAGTTCCTGGCCGTTGACCGTCGCCTTCTGGTTGTCCTTGATGAACTCGAACTCCTCGACACTCGCGCCGACGGATGCCTGCCAGGGGAAACCGTTCCGCGAGGACGCGACAACCTCCTTGGCGGCCTGGGTGTCGCGAGAGATCACACCCGTGGCGACGAGTTGCCCAGCTTCGACGCGGATGGCATCGGTGTGACCGACACCCGAAAGCGGGTCGTGCCCAAAGCGGATGGGGCGTGCCTGCGAGGGGACCGCGAGCCCGGCGAGATCGATCACGACGGGGTGCCGCCAGCCCGCGACGCGCATCGCGCTGCCGGTGTACGCGACCATCTTGAAGCGGGGCAGTGGTGCGGCCTGCCCATCGGCCGCAGCGATGACAGTGATGTCGGCGGTCGCGGTGAGCGTGAGAGCGGGAATGGTCTTCTTGGGGTCAGCGGTGACTGGCACTGGCGGTCTCCTCAGCAACTTGGTCTGCGGGGTCTTCGGCGGGGGCGTTCGCAGCCGGTGCGGCGGTCTGCGCCGTCGCCGGCGCGAGGCCGAGTTCGTTCATGAACGTGAGCTCTTTGGCACGCTGGCGGAGCTCCTGCTCCCAGTCGCGGCCCTGCCGAGCGAACTCGGCGGCGAGCGTGGTCGTGTGGTTAGCCAGGCGGGTTGCCTGCGCGTTGGCTTCCTTGGCGGGATCGACGTGCTCGACGCCATCCCAGAACCACGCGTGCTCGGGCAGGGTGGCTGCGATGGTCCGTAGGGACTGCGGAAGCAAGCCTTCGACAAGCACGGCCTCGTTGAGCCACGCCTTCAGGATGCGATCAAGCACTGCGAGCTGCAGGTGGTGCTGCTCGACGCGGATGCTCTTGTAGTACACCTGGTGGTCGAGGCGACCGCTGGCGTAGTTGTAACCCGAGGAGTTGCCGGCCGCGACGTTGAACGGCATGTTCAGGCAGCGGGCGATCTCGTTGAGGATCTCGCGCTTGAACTCGCCGAATGTCGTCGTCGGCTGCTCGGCATGCACCTGGCCGAGCTTCCAGCCGCCCGGAAGCACGGTGGCGAGACGCTGCTCGAGTTCCACCTCGTCCATCGGCTCCAGCTGATCGGCCTCGCCGTTGGCGGGGCTGTCGGTGTAGATGACGGCGGCGAAGTTGGCGGCGGTCTCGGCGGCCGCAATCGTCGCGAGCGTGTACCGGCGGAGCTGCGCAAACAGCGGGAGCGCCGGCGTGATGTCGGGAATGCCGCGGAGTTGGCCGGGCCGATCGGCGCGGAAGTAGTGGACGACAGAAGCGGCGGGGAAGGTGTCATACGCAGCGAGGTCGTCAAACGGAGTCCGGAACACGCCGCTGTCACCGGGGTGCCGCTTGAGCACGCGGTACGCAGAGGGGTTGCCCCACGGGTCGAGCGCGATACCGTCGATCTCGTCGTTGCGGCCGCGTCGCAGCAGAGGCGTGCAGACCTGGTCTGCTTCAATGAGCTTGAGGTCCAGCGACACGAGTGAGCCGATGCCGGGATTGCTGACCAGCAACGCGAAGGCCTCGCCGCTCTCGGCCCGAGCCAGCCGCATGGTGCGGAGCTTGCCGGGGAGGTCGACCGCACGCGACCACTGCTCAAACGCATCCTCGATCCGGGCATTCGCGTCTGCATCGTCGGTCAGCATCTGCAGCCGGGGACCGGTGCCGATGGTGTCGTTGGCGAGCGTGAGGACGATGCCCTTGGCGTAGGAGTTGTTGGCGACCTCGTAGCGGGCGCGGTTGCGGAGGACCCGCCGCACTTCGGGGTTGATCGCGGCGTTGGGGGACAGACCGTCGGCGTTCGCCCAGTGCTTGCGGTTCTCCGGCGTGGTCTTGGCCGAGTCGAACTTGGCGACGACGACGCGACGGCCGCCGCGCGATCCGCCTCCGTGCGGAGCACGCGACGCCGCCGGGGAGGGAGAGGCGATCTGCGTCCCGCGACCGATCCGGCTCATGATGTTGGCGATGGCTTTCAGCATGGGCGGGTCAGACAGAACCGGGGGGGACGATCTTGGCGAACTTGATGCCGAGGCCGGGCTTCCTGGCGGCGTTCTTGGACGCGAGGTAGCGGTCGGCCTCGATCTGGTCCTTCAGCGAGTGCTGCTCAACGCTTCCCGAGTCGCCCGCGGCCTTGGCAGGACCCGCCGCGTTGTCGCGGATGGCCTGTTCGAGGTTGGGGGTGGGCTCGGGATCGGGCATGAGCGGTGGTGCCTCCAAAGAGCACCTAACCCGTCGCCGCCCACGATCCCGAATGTCACGGTACAAATGTGCGAGTTCATTACACGGGTAGAACCGTGCCCGCGGACTACGCCCCGATCCGCTCGGACGTTGTCACCCGCCGGCCACAGTGTCGGCACTGGCGGCGTCGGCGGATGGTGCCCGCGGGCGTCGCACGCGTGTAGAGAACCTCGAAGTGACCGCAGCCGCACTTGGGACAGCAGATGCCCTTGGGGATGTTCGGGGCGATTGGCTTCGGCGTGGGGGCTGGCCTCACGAGTTCCTCCCTCGGAGTGCCGAGAGCTTCAGCCTGGGACGCACGACGACTTTGTGGTCCGTGCCAAAGAGGACGGCGCCTTGCATGGATGCCGCAACAGCCGAGCCGACCAGGCAGTCCAGCCAGTGGTTGTCGAGCCCCTCAACACGGAGCTTCCACTCGTCAACCGTGCGGCCGCGACCCTCGGTCTTCACCCGGTACTCGCTGGTCAGGTGCTCAGAGAGCAGCCGGTGCGGTTCAGGCTTGTTGCCAAAGAGCGACAGACATCCCGGATCACCCATGGGCACCGCCAACCGAGCATGCGCAAACGACTTCCAGTAGTTCGTGTCGAACACGATGTGACGGACACTGCGCTTGCCCGTCACCACGGGCACGCGCCAGTTGAGCCCGACGCGCTCGCCGCGTTTGCGCTTGTAGTCGCCGAAGGGCAGACTTGATGCGCCAACGTATCGGCCGTGGCTGGGCATCAGCACCCCCGCGTGCGGGCTCTGACGGCAGAACTGGTAGACCACATCCGTTGACGATCCCCAGTTGGCGTCAATCAGGCAGCGATCAATCCGCACCATCGCGCCGTCATCGCGTCGCCACTCGCGAGCGAGAAACGCCTCTGCCAGCCGCTCGAGCCCCGCGTAGATCGCGCCCTCGACCCCGGCGTGGGGCGCAGCGGCCGCGAGCGTGCGCCGCATGTCCCGCAGCGTGAAGTAACCCCCCGCCAGCTTCTGGTCGGGCTCCGTGCCGTAGTCGATGACGTAGCCGGTAAAGTCGTCTTCCCATGCTGCGATGAGGTAGAACAGAGCCTTGCCCTGCACGTCGACAAACATCGTCAGCCGCGTGCAGCCGATGGGGATCTCGGCTCGGGCCTGCCCGTTGAGCTTTCCAGCGATCTGGTCGGCGCTGAGGAGGTCGTCGAGCGCCTGGACTTCCGGCAGTGGTTCGTTCTGGTACTCGGCGAAGAACGCCGCTTCATCCTGGAGCTTCAGGTTCATCGCGTGCTGAAGCGCAGACAGCTCGTCATGATTGAACCGCTCGGGCCAAGCGATCACAGCGCCCTCGTCCATCGCCGTGCGGTGCTGCTTGTAGAAGGCGGTGCCCTCTGCGGTGCCACGGTCGTTGCGCAGCCCATCGGCGCGGAGCTCGGCGTAGCGCTGCCAGAGCGCATCCCGAGCTGGGAACGCGTACACCATCTTCGTCCGTTCGCCCTGCCACTGCGGGTGCTTGTCGCGGTCGAGGATGCGGTCGGCCAGGTCGTCGGGCCGCACCACCGTCAGCGTCATCAACCCGGCGATCTTCTTGCCGGGCCCGGCCAGACCCAGGATCGCGCCGGCGAGGATGCGTTCGCGGTTGGCGCACTGCGACGGCGAGCGAGCGCTCTCATCGGTCTGCGGGTCGTCGATGAGCACCAGCGACGGACGAGCAGAAGTTCCGTCGGCCCGCTTGTGCTTCATGCCGCGGATGCGACCGGTGATCCCCGCCACCCGGATGATCGCCCCGGATGCGACGGAGCCGGTGATCGTCGGGAGCACGATCTCCTTGGCGGTCCAGCCGATGTGCGTCTGCTTGCCCTCGAAGAGCTGGCCCGAGGCCCGCTGGTGAATCCCTTCAAGAGACCGGATGGGATGGCAGACCTCCGGGAAGTCGCCGGCCAGGATCTCGCTGTTCTCCAGCTCCGCCTTGATGCTCTCCAGCATCCCAGCCGCGTGCTCCTCGTCGGAGCCGATCAGCGCCACGAAATCTCGGTGGCCATAGACGAGAGCCCACAAGCACGCCACTTCGCACAGCGAGGTCTTGCCCGAGCCGCGTGGCATCGCCATCGCAAACAGCCCGCCTTCGAGCACCGCCTGCTCGATCTTGCCGATGACCTTCAAGTGATCGTCCGACCATTTGAGGTGAAACGTCTGCGAGAAGTAGGCCTCGCAGAAGAACCGGAAGTCACTCGCGGCCTTCTCCTTGCGAGCGGGATCAGCGACCGGAGGCAGGTCGCCGATGTCCCGACCCGAGAGTGAGAGCATCGCGTTGCGGAGCCGGGCACGCTCCTTCATCGCGTCGTAGCCGGTGAGCCCGACGGGTTCGGCCGCCGCTTCAGCGATCGCCTCGTGCCGCGTGGTCACGAGCCAAGCGACGTACCGGAACAGATCGACCTTGCCCGCGTCGCCATCGGCGGCGACGCGGAAGCCGGCGCGCGTGCGATGGCGATGGAGCTGGCGCTCGCTGATCACCTCGCCCAGCGGCGTGCTGTTGAGCAGCCGCGCGAGTTCGCCGGGCTTGAGTTTGCGCGGATCAATCGCCACCTGCGGACATCTCCTTCACGAGCCACGCGGCGTAATGCACGAGGTTGATGCTGCCGTCGGCGTTCACCGGTGCGCCAGCGTCGATGTCGGCGCTCAGCATCGCTTCGGTGACGGGCTTCCCGCCAAGCCGCGTGAGCACGCGGGCGGCGTCCGCCACGAGCAGCGCAGCGGGATTGAGCCGGGACATTCCCTGTCCGCCCGGCGATGGCCCGGAACTAGGCGCGTGTTCGGGAGTCATCGCGGACCTCCCGCGCGAACTTGCCCACATCCCGGACGCAGTTGCCCACATGTCGCAGAATCATCGAGAAATGAGCGCTTAACGCCTTGCCTGTTGGCCATCAGCCCGCCAATGTGTGTCACACGCGAGCGGGAACAAACGCCCCGCCCGCGACGGAGACCAACGCGATGAACAGCACCACGAAGAACACGATCGAGATCGCCAAGACCCTGGGACGCCGCGGGTTCACGCTTGCGGGCGTAGAGGTCCACACGCCCGACGGCCGGACTTGGGAGGTCGCCCCGGTTCCCGCCGGACGCGGCCGCCACGCGGACGGGCATTGGGGACCGCGCCCGGGCGCGCTGGGCGGCTTCCGCCTCTTCGAGATTGACCGCGATCGGGAGACGATCGACGAGCACGACGCGGTCGACGGCGATACCTGGACGGCCAGCGAACTGATCGACTACCTCGACGCGGTCGGGCAACCCAAGGACACGACGAGTTGGGACCGCAAGAACGACAACAAGCCGACGACCTGAAGCCCGCGTAACGCGGGCTTCGCTGTTTACCAGAGACCACCAACCCCAAGGAGTACGACCATGACGAAGCGCAAGACCACCAAGCCCGAACCCACCGCCGCAGAGACCTACGCCGCGAGGCGGAACGACATCGCCCGCCTGATCGACGTCCTGCAGATGGAACTCGAGAAGCACGACGAGCAGGCCAAGGCCGACCCGACCAACTGGGGCATCACCGGCAACCTCGGGAAGGTCCGCAGCGACCTGATGGACACCGTCGGGTTCCTCAGCAGCATGGAACGCGAGGACATGGAGCGGTTCCTGAACGACGCCGAGTGAACGCACGCCACGCACACACCCCCACCCCCCCGAAGGAGCAGACCCATGAACATCAAGACGATCGTGATCGAAGGCACCGAGAAGGACGTGAAGATCAGCCGCACCGAGCGCGGCGCGGAAGTGACCATCGAGCAGAACACGCGCCACGCGGGCAGGCAGGACATCTGCATCGCCCACATCGCCCGCGACGAGGCCCGCGATGACCGCTACGCCAAGGCCGCCGAGGTCGCCAAGTTCGTCTACGGCACCGACCGGCGCGGCCGCGCCGCCGCCACCAACTCGATGGTCCACGACGTGCTCAACGAGATGGAGCGTGTCGCGGGCTGCTGACCACCCCCCACACGCGGCGTCGCAGGAAACCGCGACAGCCACGCTTCCCCGCCGCAATGTGCGACGGGATTCCGCACCACGAGTTTGGAGACCAGCATGAGTACGAAGACCAAGAAGCCCGCCACGACCCGCACCCCCCGCGACCCCAAAATGTCCAAGAGCGCCGCCCGCGTGGAGGGGGCGAACAAGACCGCCCGCCTCCGCAAAGCGGCGCTCGCGGAGATCAACGGGCGGCTCGCCGACGGCAAGCCGGACCACGAGGCTCCCAGCGACAAGAAGGTCGCCAACAACGCGAGCACCGAGGCGGCTACGAAGGGCAAGAAGCCCAAGGGCGAGAAGGCCGCCAAGGCACCCAAGCCCACGAAGGAACCCAAGGCCAAGCGCGTGAGCGCCCTGGACGCCGCCGCCCAAGTGCTCGCCGCGTCCGAAGTTCCCATGCGGGCCAAGGAGATGATCGCCGCGATGGAGGCCAAGAAGCTCTGGACCAGCCCCGGCGGCAAGACGCCCGAGGCCACGCTCTACGCCGCCATCATCCGCGAGATCGCTGCCAAGGGCAACGCGGCCCGCTTCAAGAAGCACGAACGCGGCGTCTTCGTCGCCGGGAAGGGAGCCTGATCCATGTCTGCCGCGCCCACCCACACCCAACTCGAGGCCGTGCTCCAGGCCGCCCTCTACCTGCTCGGCGCGCGCCAAGACCAGATGCTCACCATCGAGGAATGGACGGACCTGGCGCGGGCCGTCGCCGCCTGCCAAGAGCGCAAGACGGCCGACTACCTCACCGAGCACGACCTCGAGG
>JBQTIJ010000128.1:0-11156 GCA_052388255.1 Phycisphaerales bacterium | reverse complement strand
TCGGCTCATGCGGGAGTTTACGCGTCCGGTTTGTGCACACCGCGCTCCGTGGGTCGGTTAGCATTGTCCGATGTCGAGATTGGCAAAACTCGAGAAACTCCTCGCCCTCGACGGGCGGGACACGTTTGTTCTCTACGCCCTTGCGCAAGAGCATGGCACGGCCGGTGATCATGGCCGGGCGATTGAGTTCTACGACCGCACCCTCGCCGTCGACCCTACGTACTGCTATGCCTATTTCCACAAGGCCCGCTGCCAGCAGCAGGTCGGGGCCATCGGCCCAGCGCGGGAGACCGTCCGGGACGGAATCGCCGCGGCCCACCGCGCAGCCGACAGCAAGGCCCTGAACGAACTCTCTGGGTTGGCAGTGGAACTGGCGGAATCGTGAAAAGGATGAGGATCGAATCCGCGGCCGGCACTCGGTATCATCGGGGGATGATCAGTCCGCTGTCCACCCGCCGAGTTCTCTCATTGCTCCGCCTTGCGAGACTTTGGGCGGCTCCGTTGCTCGTTATGGTCTTGATCTCGGGCTGCAACACCCCCTCATACAACCGCGAGTTGACCCTCGGGAACCGCGTCGAGCTTGAGGCCGTGACCGACGGCGTGCCCCGGGGCAGCCCGGTTGCTACGCCGGAACGACCGGATCGGCCCTCGCTGGCACGCGACGTCCTGGCCCGGGATTGGCAGGCGCGACGGTTCTTGGTGCCCATCGATGGGGTGACCCACCGCCCGACCTATACCGAGAGGCAGAACGAAGTCGCGATGACACGGCGTGATCGTGGAGAGTTCCCAACCCCGGAATCGGCACTCGATACTTCCGTCAAAGGCGGAGTCGCCGCACAGTTCGCACAGGCGGCAGGATCGATCGTCCGGGTTCCGGCCGAGATCGCGATGATGCCGGTACGGATGTATGAGAGCCCGCCGTTTGATGCGGTCTCATCACCCTCGACCCCGCCGGAACGGTACAACTACCCCGGGGGTCAGGGCCGCATGAGCTCGAACACCTTCCCCCCTTCGCCGCCTGCAGCCGCGAAGCCGTCGCCCGAACCCGCCGCGGCCACCGGGGAAGCGCCGAGCGCGCCAGTGCCCGCGCTGCCACCACTCCCGGCCGCGGCTCCAACCACGGCGGAGAACCCGGCCAAGCCGGGTGAGTCCCCCAACTCAGAACTGATCTGGATCTACGACAACGGACGCTGGCGGCAGATTCGCAAGAGCGAAGCCCCTCCACGCTGATGCGGTGAACCGACCATGAGCATCCCGCCACCCGGCGCATCGTCGTCCCCCACTCCTGCACCGGCGCTTGACGAACGCGGGCTGCCACTCGGATACGCCTTCAAGCCCGATTGGGAAGTGACGCCGCGTGAGACTGCACGGTTGATGGCGCTCCCCGAGGATCAGCGGCCGATCCTGGTGGACTGCCGGCGGCCGGATGAATGGGCGTTCTGCAAGATCGCAGGCGCGGTTCATATCCCGATGGACCAGACGGTGGCGCGTGTTGACGAACTCGAGGACGACCCACGCGGCAAGGAGGCACCGATCATCGTGCAATGCCGCTCGGGCGTGCGCTCCATGACGGTGACGGCCACGCTCAGGGGGCTTGGGTTCAGGAACGTGAAGTCCATGGCGGGGGGGATATTGGCTTGGAGTCTCTCGGTGGACCCCACGATCCCAAGGTATTGAGACCGAGGCGGTCGGGGTCTGCGGACGTTCAGGACACGGCTTCTTGGACGCACGACCGGGAGAATGGGGACTGCGTGGCAAGCACGCGCTCCCGATAACGCGAACGCGATCTCTGCCGCACGGGTGCGACCCTTCGCCGGTCGATACAACCGGTCGAGTCCGCTGTTGACCGAGGAGGGGTCATGCTGAACCTGAGCATCACGCGAGCGCGTCCGGGGATGGTGCTGTCGATGCCGGTGTTTCACCCCGCCGCACCGGGGCATGTTCTGCTCAAGCCGGGGTTTGAACTGGATGCGGGAACGATCCTGCGCCTGGCGGAGTTGAAGGTCCCTCAGGTGTGGATCCGTTACCCCGCGCTCGACGCGCTGATGCGGTTCGTGAGTCCTGAGGTGGCCGCCGCTCACGCGGAACTCACACACACACTGAGCGCGGCCTTCACGCCCGCGCAGGAGGGCGCAAGCACGGCCCTCGACTTCGGCGCATATGCGAGCGCGGTGAAGGGGCTCGTGACTAAGCTGGGCGAGAACCCGGGAGCGCAGTTGCTCGTCGGCGGCCTGGTTCACGCCGATTCGGGCCTGGTCGCCCACAGCAGCAACGTCTGCTTTCTTTCGCTGTTGATGGGCCTCAAGCTCGATGCGTACATCATGAGCGAGCGGACGCGCGTAGGACCGCTGCACGCACGGAACATCGAGAGTCTTGGTGTGGGCGCGCTCCTGCACGATATCGGCCATCTCCGCACACCCCCGGAGGTGCTGAGGGCCTTCGCGCAATCCGGTGATGAGCGCGACCCCGAGTATCAGCGGCATGCGCAGGTGGGCTTTGAGATGGTCAAGGGCAAGGTGGAGCCCACGGCCGCGGCGGCGGTGCTTCACCATCACCAGCGGGCGGATGGAACGGGATTCCCGACCATGCCCGCGCACGGGCAGGAGGGGCCGCGCCCGCTGAAAGGGGCGGAGGTACACATCTTCGCGCGGATCATCGGCGCGGCGGACCTCTTTGACAGGATCCGCAACCCGATGACGGCGGAGGGCGAGGTGCGGCGGGGCGCGGTGCCGGTGGTGCGTGTGCTCAACACCATGCGGCAGGAGGTGCGCATCGGCCGGCTTGACCCCATGGTCTTTAAGGCGCTGCTGTGGGCGGCGCCGCCGTTTGCGCCGGGATCGATGGTGCGGCTCTCGAACGGCCGTGCGGCGGTGGTGCTCGGGTATTCGCCCTTTGACCCGTGCCGGCCTCGGGTGCAGATGGCGCGGCCGGGGTTCCCGGGGGGCGTACCAGAGGAGGGTGACCTGCTCGAGAAAGTAGACCTCGCAACCGCGGCGGAGACGATCGTTGAGTGCGAGGATCAGAACGTGGCGGGCGACCTCTTCTTCCCCGCGAATCGCTCGGAGTTTGATCTACGGGTGCAGTCGAGACCGGTCTCGGAACTGACGCGCGAGCGCCCGACGGGCGCGGTGGCGATGTCGGCCCCCTCGCGTTGACGGAGCGACGTCACCGAACACACGACGTACCGCGGGCTACGGTTCCGCGATGGCAGGACCGTTCAAGGTCGTATCACCGTTCGTGCCGACGGGTGACCAACCCGGCGCGATCGATGCGCTCACTGGGCGGCTTCAGCGCGGGGAGCCGCACGCGTGCCTGCTGGGCGCGACGGGCACGGGCAAGACCTTCACGATGGCGCACGTGATCGAGCGGACGCAGCGGCCGACGCTCATCCTGAGCCACAACAAGACGCTGGCCGCGCAGTTGTATGAGGAGATGAAGGAGCTCTTTCCGCACAACGCGGTGAGCTACTTTGTGAGTTATTACGACTACTACCAGCCGGAGGCGTACATCCCGGCCCGGGACATCTACATCGAGAAGGACAGTTCGCGCAACGACGATCTTGACAAACTGCGACTGGCTGCGACGAGCAACATTCTCTCCCGGCAGGACACGATTGTGGTCGCGAGCGTATCGTGCATCTTCGGGCTGGGCTCGCCGCTGACCTATGGCCGGAAGGTGCTGACAATCGAGCGTGGAGCGACGATCGAACGGCGCGAGTTTCTCCTGGCGCTCAATGCGATGCAGTACAAGCGGGCCGAGGTCGAGTTCCAGCGCGCCATGTACCGGGTGCGCGGGGACATGATCGAGATCTTCCCCGCCTACGAGCAGTACGCGATTCGGGTTGAGCTCTTTGGCGACCAAGTGGAGGCCATCCGGCTGGTGCATCCGACCAGCGGCGAGGAGTTCGCCGAGGAGCAGCGGTTCTTTCTGTTTCCAGCGGCCCACTATGTCGTGGGCGAAGGTGGGCTGGGAAGCGCCATCGGGGGCATCCGGAAGGAGCTTGAGGAGCGGGTCGGCACGCTGCGAGCCGAGGGGCGGCTGCTCGAAGCGCAGCGCCTGCTTGCACGCACGAAGTACGACCTCGAAATGCTCGAGGAGGTGGGGATCTGCAACGGGGTCGAGAACTACAGCCGGCACCTTGACGGACGGACGCCGGGTGAGCGGCCGTTCACGCTGATGGATTACTTCGACTTCGGCCCGGGCGGGCGGCACCACGGCGTGCTCGATCGAGAGGATGAGGCAACGACGCCAGCCATACTCGACCAGCGCGGCCGGGAGGGCCAGGCGGGTTCGTCGTGGATGCTCATCATCGACGAATCGCACGTAACGCTCCCGCAGGTGCGGGCGATGTTCAATGGCGACCAGGCCCGCAAGAAAGTGCTGGTTGAGCACGGGTTCCGGCTCCCTTCGGCGCTCGACAACCGTCCTTTGCGGTTTGAGGAGTTTGAGCGGATCGTGCCGCAGGTGGTCTATGTCAGCGCAACACCGGGGCCCTTTGAGCTTGAGAAGGTTCAGGGAGAGGTCGCCGAGCAGGTGATCCGCCCCACAGGGCTTGTGGATCCGGTGATCGAGATCAAGCCCGCACGGGGCCAGGTGCCCGACCTGATCGAGCGCTGTCTTGAGCGCACACAGCGCAGCGAGCGTGTGATCGTGACCGCGCTCACGAAGCGGCTGTGCGAGGACCTGACCCTCTACCTGCACGAAAAAGGCCTGCGGGTGCGGTACCTTCATAGCGAGATCGAGACGCTGGAGCGGCTCGAGATCCTGACCGCGCTCCGCAAGGGTGAGTTTGACGTGCTGGTCGGCGTCAACCTGCTGCGCGAAGGGCTCGACCTGCCCGAGGTGTCGCTGGTGGCGATTCTCGACGCCGACAAGGAGGGCTTCCTGCGGTCGACCACATCCTTGATCCAGCAGATCGGCCGCGCGGCCCGCAACGTGAACGCGTCGGTGGTGATGTACGCCGACTCCGTGACCCCGAGCATGAAGGCGGCGATCGACGAGACCGAGCGGCGGCGGGCCAGGCAACTTGCCTACAACGCGGCGAACGGCATCACGCCCCAGACTGTGCAGAAGGCGATCCGTCGCGGGATGGAGCTTGAACTGAAGGCAGGCCGCACAGCGCGCGAGGCCGTCAAGGCCCGTGAGCCGGAGCACGAGGTGGCGGAACTTGTGCGCTTACTGGAAGAAGAGATGCTCGAAGCCGCGACCGAGCTTCAGTTTGAGAAGGCCGCCAAGCTCCGCGACCAGGTGAAGGCGGTGAAGGATGGAACCGTCAAATCGCTGGCACCGAGCGGCCGCTTACGGCGGAGCGATGTCGAACGCAACGGCGACCCATCGAGCGTCGAGCGCCGCGCGGGGATGCCGGGCGTGCGGGCCAATCGCAAAGGCAAGGGCCGCTCCGGCGGGGGGGGCCGCTGAGTGCTCATCCTGACCGTCATTCAGGGTCCGGACAAGGGCAAGACCTACGAGCTCCCGGACAACGAGCCGCAGCTCCTCGGCCGCTCCTCGGAGGCCCTGCCGCTCACGGACAACACTGTCTCTCGGCGGCATGCGGAGCTGACCCCGGATGAAGGGGAGTGGTGGATACGCGATCTCGGGTCGCAGAACGGGACATGGGTCAACGGTGTCCGCATCGGCGACCGTACGAAACTCAAGCTCGGCGACCAGATTCGTTCCGGCCAGACGCTCTTTGTTTTTGGAAAGTCCACTTCGGCCTCCGGGACCGCCAAGATCCGGCTGCTCAGGCCGGGGATGATGGACACCAACTTTGAGCGCACCCTCCCGAGCAACGAGGATTCGGTGATTCTCGCCGAGCCAGAGCCGCGGCAGGCCGCGGTCGATCACCTGCGTGTGATCTACCGCGTGACAACCCTCACGACGCGTCTGTCTACGCGACAGGAGCTCCTCGATGGCGTCATGGACCTGATCTTCGCGGAGGTCCGCCCTGAGCGCGGGTTCGTGCTCCGTGTGGGTGACGACGAGCCGGAGAACCCCGCCCCGGCTGTGGTCCGCTTCTCCGACGACTCCGCGGCTCGCGACGCCGAGCGGTTCGCCGTGCCCCGGACGATCGTCCAGCATGCCCTCCGACGGGGCGAGGCGGTGCTCTCCTCAAACGCCATGAACGACGCGCGGTTCAAGGCCGGGGACAGCGTGCAGCACCTTGCCGTCCGATCGGCCATTTGTTCGCCCATCCGCTTCATTGATCGAACGTTCGGCGCCATCTATATCGATTCATCGATGGCGAACTACACCTTCACCGCCGAGCAACTGGCGCTGATGACGGCCATCGGCCAGCAGACGGGTCTCGCGCTCGCAAACGCGGAGCTCTACGCCCAGAAACTCCAGTCGGAGCGCCTTGCGGCGATGGGCGAGACGGTGGCATCCCTCTCCCACTCGATCAAGAACATCCTGCAGGGGCTTCGAGGCGGGGCGGATGTTGTCGAGATGGGGCTCAAACGCAGCGACCTGAAGATCGCCACCGGGGGATGGGGGATCCTCAAACGCAATCTTGATCGCATCATCTCGTTGACGATGAACATGCTCGCCTACTCGCGCCCGCGGACGCTTGAGATCGAACTGACGCGATTGCCCAATCTTCTCAACGACTGTGCGCAGCTTCTTGTGGACGTCTGCGCCGCGCGGGAGATCGCGCTCATCATCGACGCCGAGACCGACATGCCGCCCCTCCCGATCGACCCAGGCCAGATGCACCAGGCCTTGATGAACCTGATCACCAACGCGGTCGAGGCGGTCGAGGCGAAGGTCGGCGTGGTGACGGTTCGGGTCTCGTACAAGGCGGAGCCAGCCAGGCCGGGCCAACCGGCTCGGGCCGAGGCCCGCATCGTGGTGGTCGATAACGGGCCGGGGATTCCGGCGGAGAAACAGCCGCGAATCTTCGAACCGTTTTTTACCACCAAGGGGATGCGGGGCACCGGCCTTGGGCTGGCGGTCACGCGGCGGATCGTCGACCAGCATGGTGGCCGCATCGAACTTGATTCATCCCCGGGCAAAGGTGCCCGGTTTTCCGTCGTGCTTCCCATCGACCCCGGGGCCATGATCGACCCCTCCGAGACCGCTCACTCACGCGGCGGGCCGTCCCAACCGCTACGCTGATGTCCTTGGCCCCATTCTGGAGTTGTTCCTTTGGCTCAGACCATCAACGCCCGACCATCCACAGGCAAGCCGGCCGCCACGCGCGGCAACAAGGACCAGGGGGCGCCCAAAGGGAGCACTCGCGGGTTCCTGCTCGCCTTCCTGAAGAAGCCCACCCAGGTCGGCGCCGTTCTTCCAAGTTCCGATCGGCTCTGCCGAATGATGTGCGAGGGCATCGGCCTTGAGAAGGCCGCGGCGGTCATCGAGTATGGCCCCGGCACCGGCGTGGTCACGCGCCACATCCTCGAGCGCGTCGGCTCACACACCAAGCTCTTTGCGATCGAAATCGAGCGGCCGATGGCCGAAGACCTCCGGGGCCGGTTTCCGGGCCTTTGCGTGAAAGTCGGCAGCGTCGCGGACGTCGAGCGGTTCTGTCGTGAGGAGGGCGTCGGCACGCTCGCGGACGGAGGCGGGGTGGACGTGATCGTGAGCGGACTTCCGTGGGCGTCGTTCCCTGAGTCGCTGCAGCGGAACATCCTCGAAGCGACGATGCGGGTTCTCAAGCCGGGCGGCCTGCTGGTGACGTTTGCCTACCAGATCGGCCGACTCACGCCCGCGGGTCGCCGTTTCGCCAAGCTGCTGCCGGAGTACTTCACCACCGTGACCCGGACCCGGTTGGTGTGGAGGAACGTGCCTCCGGCGTACGTTCTGCAATGCCGTCGCTGAACGTTCACTCTCGCGAAGCTGGAGGGTTGATCTGGTGAGCGCATCCGGCACTCTCAAACTCGAATGGGCCGATTTTGATCGTGAGCCCTTCAACGGAGAATGCCGCGGCCCGACCGCCGATGACATTCGCGCCATCCTGCGCACACTCTGCGAGTGCGAGCCGGGGTCGGGGTTCGTGATCCTCTCGCGAACCCCCGAGATCTATATCCAAGCGGTAGCCCCGCGCGAAGAAGGCGAACCGCTCATCGTCGAGTATCGCGACGGCTCGGAAGACCGGCACTTTGCCATCGATGCCGAGCTCTTTGACGCGGGCCCACTGACCGCCCTCTTTGAGGCCTTCGTGATGGGGACCGATGCGCTCGCCCGGGCAGCCCGCTGGGAACCAATCGACATCTGAACCGCCCCTCGCCTTGGACCGGGCCGCGAGCAACCGCTCAACGCGGCAAGGACGACTTCGAGAGCCCCTGATAACTCGCGCTCAAGGATCGGTCGAGAACCGTGACCCCCGGACGCGACAGCAGGTCGGCGACGATGGCGTCCATCGACACCCGTTCCAGCCGCGAACGCAGGTCGCCCTCCAGTTCGGCACGCACGGATTCGATCGGCGGGCCGTTGGCGGGCTCGATCCCTTCAAGGACAACCAGCCCAAAGCCGCCGTCAACCGCTACCACCGTGCTCATATCTCCCACCGAGAGCGCCGCCGCGGCTTGCCGGATGGCCGCCGCGTACGCAGTGTCGAGCGTGCTGAAAGTCTCCGTAGCGTTGGGCCGACGCGGGCCGGGCCCAACCCGGGGCCCGGGTTCGCCCGCCATCAGAGCGGCCGCCCGCGCAAACCGCGCAGCCAGTGGGAGTCCCTGATCCTCCGGTGGCGGGTTCAACATCGCCTGGCGTACCGCTGCGACACGATCAAGAAGCGAGCTCGTGATCACCCTGCAGGTTCGCCGTTCGCCGTACCGAATCCGGTAGAGCGTCTCGACGGCTGACGGTTCAACACGGACGCCAGGTGCGGCCAGGCGCCTGAGCATCGCCGAACGCCTGAGCAATGCGGCGAACCGGCCCTCGCCCAGGCCGCGATCGCGCCGCACATCGGCCAGCAGGCGCTCGGCCTCGTCGCGTGTCATCGGGTCCGTGAGCCCGGCTGACCGGCGGGCTTGCTCCAGCACCCCGATGAAGATCCCACGCTCCCGCTCGATGGCCTCGCGTTCAATCACGGCGAAGTCCGCCCCCGCTGCCGCCATCGCCGCCTCAAGTCGGCGGTCGAGCACGGCTTCCTGGAGCGCAGCGCCGCCCGCGGCTTCGGTGAGCATGGGGAGCAGGTCTGCCATGGTGACGGGTTCACCATCAACAACGGCCACGGGTCTCCCCTCATCGCGAGCGGCTGGTGTTCGGTGTGGAACCGCGGTCGAGGCACTGGTGCTTCCCCCGCCGGCGGCGCATGCGGCGCACACGGTCGCGATCAGGGAAAGGCCAATGGGCTTGAGAAGGGCATGCATCATGGAGGGTTGTACGCCTTCGCGGTCTCTGCCGCTCTGGTGGTGCCGGAGGATCGGGGGAGCCAGGCGCTCGTAGCGGCGGTCGCGATGTTGCGGAGAGTGCGGGCGGTGCGGCGCGGATCAGGGGTGTGCAACGTCGCTGGAACGCGTTCGACGATTTGACCATCGCCAGCACTCGCGAGCAGGCCCCAACCGGTGGGGAGTTCCAAGGGGTTGATGAGCCCTTCAGGGGCGAGCAAATAGAGACGGTCGGCGAGCCGCCAACGTGAGAAGAGGAAGAACTTCGTATGGGTGTAGAGCAACCGGTCGATTCGCCGCAGACTGCGAAGCAGGCCACGGCGGCAGACCGATGCGGAGCCGGCGAAGTCGTAGCCGTGCAGTTCGTCAAAGAGGTAGAGCCCGCGCTGGCGCAGGTGGGGCTCGCAGACCTGCACGAACTCCTGATCAACCGCCGCGAGCTCGGCCTCCCGCATCCGTCGTTCGCGCAGGAGGTCATCAGGGCAGCGGGCGTCTCTCAGAAAGTCCGGCCGGGCGACCTTCACCTCAACGAAGACCGTGGTCGGGCGCGGGAGCGACTCACCCCCGGGGGTGTGTCGATCGGTGTACCCGGCGATGTCGACGCGATGACGCGGGATGGGGCTGGTGACCTCGATGGCAACGGCCTGGCAACCGAGCGTTTCACGCAGATACCGTGCCCCGCTGATCTTCAGCCCCTGATGCAGCGCGGATTCCATGCTCATCCATTCGGGTCATTCCGTGACAAGCCCGCACCCTGCGCAGCATCCATTCGGAGATGCCCGCGCGATCAACTGGCGCACCGTCGTCTCTGCCCGTTGAGTCGGCGGCGGGAGCGTCCGGAGGACCGCCAGGCACTCCTGCTGAAACCGTTGCTCGAAGACGTTGTCGGTGCGTGCCGCGTCGGAGGCATAGGCAGGTTTGCGGAGTTCGCTCTTGATCCGCTCGATCCGTGTTTCAGGAAGCGGGTGGGTGGCGAGGAACTCGGGCTGCCGCGCCCCGCCGGAAGCGGCCTTGAGGATCTGCATGACCTGCAACTGCCCGGTGGGGTTGTACCCCGCGCGGGTCATATAGCGCATTCCGAGCGAATCCGACTGCGATTCCTCGTCGCGCCCGAACTTGAGGACCAGCAACTGACCGCCCACCGAGAGCGCGGGGAGGACTGCTTCACCGGTCCCCCGCACCGCCGATCCCTCACCGGTACTGCTGACGACAGCGCCAGCGACGGCGATACCGGTCTGGAGCAGGGTCGCCTGACCGATGCGGCGGGCAGTATGCTGCGCCGTGACGTGGCCGATTTCGTGCCCAAGCACTCCGGCAAGTTGCGACTCATTGGTCATGCGTTCCAGAAGGCCCCGGCTGATGAAGACCTTCCCGCCGGGTAGCGCGAAGGCGTTGATCACGGCGCTATCGAGGATGGTGAACTCCCAGGGCAGCTTCGGGTTGTCGGCCTCGGTGAGTGCCGCCATGCGCTGGCCGATCTGGGTGACGTACGCGCGGATCCGCGGGCTGCTGATCTCGCCGCCCATCTCTTGAACCAGTCCCGGCTTGGCATCGATGCCGATGCGGATCTCTTCCGACGGTGAAAGCGGGCTGAAGAAGCGATCCCCGGTAGCGGCATTCGTCACGCAACCGCCGAGAACGAGCCCAAGAAGGGTCAACACCAGTGTGAGGGTGCAGCGAAGCATGTTGGACGATAGGCCCCTGCCAGCGCACCACGGAACAAGGTCATCTTGAAGCCGATTCTTCGCGGACGTGCCGCCGTCACAGCCGCGCCAGGCGTTGCCGCGCCGCCAAGCGCACCCGGTTGCACTTGGTTGGAGAGGCAAC
>JBQTIJ010000127.1:0-12232 GCA_052388255.1 Phycisphaerales bacterium | reverse complement strand
CTTCACCCTCACCCTTCCTGAGAGCGCGGGCGCGCCCACCGAGTCGGAACTCGTCGCCCTCGGCACCGAGGCCCTGAACGTCCGCCCTGACCCCGTGGTCGAGACCGCCCGTGCCACCGACTTCATGGAGAAGGCCCCCACCCCCGGAAAGGTCGTGGAGTCCGCCGCGCACGCCGCTACCGCCGTCACCTCTGGCTGGCTTGAGAACGGCCTGCGCGTCCATCACCGCTTCATGGACACGCGCAAGGACACCGTCACCATCTCCATCACCCTCGCCGGCGGGGTCATCAACGAATCCGCCGACAACCGCGGCATCTCCCAAGCCGCGCAGGTGGCCTGGAACCCGCGCACCATGGCGACCCGGGGCTTCACCTCCTCGCAGGTCCGCGATCTTTTGACGGGCAAGAAGGTGAATGTCGGCGGTGGTGCGGGCGGGATGATCGCCGGGCTCACCGGCGGCGCGGGCACCGACACGCTGGCCATCTCCGTCTCCGGCAGCCCAGAGGACCTCGCCACCGGCCTCAAACTCGCCCACCTTCTGCTCACCCAGCCGAAGCTGGAGGCGGCCGCGCTCGAAAAGTGGAAGCAGCAGCAGAAGCAGTTTGTCTTCGCTCGCTCGCTCGCACCGCAGGGCGTGCTCATCGAGTCGCTCTCAGAGGCCGTCTACCCCGCGGGGGATACCCGGCTGCGCCCCCTCACCGTCGCGCAGATCGATGCCGTCACCACCGAAGCCGCGCAGTCATGGCTTGATGCGTTCGTCGCCGCCGCGCCGATCGAGGTCGCCGTCGTGGGCGACATCCCCGAGACCGCCGCCATGGACCTCGTGACCACCTACCTCGGCTCGCTCCCCAAGCGGGCCCGCGTCACGCCCACCCTCTTTGCCGATCGTCGCTCCCTCGCCCGCCCCGCCACGCCCCCCGTCGTTGATCGCTCCATGGTCTCGAAGACCGATCAGGCCCAGGTCGTCGCCGGCTTCTTCGGCGTCGATGGCACCAATGTGCGCGATGTCCGGCTCATGGAGCTCGCCGCCGCCACCATCACCAGCCGCATGGTCAAGGTCATCCGCGAGGAGAAGCAACTCGTCTACAGCATCGGCGCCCGCAACCAGCCCAGCGACGTCTACCCCGGCTTCGGCATGTTCATGGCCATGGCCCCCACCAAGCCCGGCAAGGGCGAGGAACTCACCCAGGCCGTCTACGCCATCTTCGACGAGTTCGCCAAGTCCGGCCCCACCGCCGAGGAACTCGACGTCGCCAAGAAGCAGCAGGCCAACACCCTCGACGATGCCATCCGCGATCCCGGATACTGGACCGGCCGCCTCGCCACCCTCGACCTCCGCGGCCGGAAACTCGACGACGTCGCCGAGAGCATGGCCGCCTACGAGGCCTTCACCACCGAGGACGTGAAAGGCGCGTTCGGCCGGTACAACGTCCCCGGCGCTCGCTTCACCGTCCGCGTCACCCCCCAGCCCCCGACCGATCAGGCCGATGGCGCAGCGCCACCCGCCAAGGGCGGGAACTGACCCGCAAGGCCGACCCGGTTGGTCAGGGTTTCGTCCGGATGACTCTCAAAATCCGCCGCAAGGTGCCGCGCTGGCATGGCGTATGCACCGTCGGTCGCTGCCTCTCCGCATAGAATCCCCGCTCCCCCGGAGTTTCACCGATGTTGCCGTTTTCACTCGCGATCGACTGGGCCCAGGTCGGGACCATCTCCCTCACCCTGCTCTTTCTCTTCGCGTGCCTCCTCTTGATCCTTGTGGTGCTGATCCAGAAGCCCCAGGGCGGCGGTCTCGCTGGCGCCTTCGGCTCCGGTGCTGGCTCCGGCCAGACGGCCTTCGGCACCCGAACTGGTGATGCCCTGACCGTCGCCACGATCGCGTTCTTTGTCTTCTATCTGGTCTGCGCCGTCGGGCTCTCGTACTTCGCCCGCCCAGCCGCGATTGTCTCGACTCCCCCGGCCGTGACCGCGCCCCCGCTCCCAAGCGATCCCGCCGCCAATCCGGCAGGCACGGCCCCCGCAGCGACTCCAGCCGCACCGGGATCCCAGGCACCCGCATCCGGCAGCAGCGAGACCACGCTCCCCGGCCCCACCGTCCTTCCCGCGGCGACTCCTGCCCCGGCCGGGACGCCGACACCTGCGACGACCCCGGCCGCTACCACCCCGGGCACTACCGCGCCGGTCACCACGCCGCCCGCATCGCCCCCGACGAACCCCTCCGAGCCGCCCAAGTAAGCGGCGTTCGTTCCCCACGCCCCCCGCCCTCTCTCACTTCGCCGCTGCCCCCGACCTCCGCGACCCACTCCATGATCCGATCAATGACCGGTTACGGTGAGGCGTCGATCGAGATCGGCGGTGTCCATTACTTTCTCGAGATCCGCTCGCTCAACTCGCGCTACTTCAAGGCCACCATCCGACTCCCCGAAGAGTTCCAGGGCCTTGAAGCCGAGATCGAGTCCGAGCTCCGCCGCACCCTCAGCCGCGGCAGTGTCACGCTCAGCGCATCCTGCACCGACTCCTCCGCCGCGGCGGCCTACACGATCAACCACAAGGCCCTCGCGGCCTACGTTGACCAGATCCGCAACGTCCCGCAGGTTGCTTCAGGATCAGTGAACCTTGACCTTGGGGCCTTGCTCTCTCTTCCCGGCGTGCTCCAGCCGCCGGCGGATGAAGAGGCCCGCCACGGCCACGCCCGGACCGCGTTTCTTGGCCTGCTCGAGCGCGCTGGCAAGGCCCTGCTCGACATGCGGGCCCGCGAAGGGGCCGCCCTCGTCACCGACCTGCTCGCCCACCGAGACGTGATCCTCGACCGCCTCGCCATCGTGCGCGAGCGCACGCCCAAGATGGTCGAGACCTACGAACTCCGCCTCCGTCAGCGCATCGACATGATGGTCCAGGACCCCGCCCTGAAGGCGAACCCTGTGGACCTCATCCGCGAGATCGCCGTCTTCGCCGAACGCTCCGACATCTCTGAAGAGGTCACCCGGCTGACCGGGCACATGGAGCAGTACACCGGCCTCCTGTCAGGCGCAATCGCCCCGAAGGGGAGCGCCTCCGCTGCGGGCGCGGGTGTCGGTCGCACCCTCGACTTTCTTGCTCAGGAGATGCTCCGCGAGGCCAACACCATGGCCTCAAAGTCGAGCGATGCCGCCATCAGCCGCGCTGTGGTCGAGATCAAGGGCGCGATCGACCGCATCAAAGAACAGGTCCAGAACATCGAGTAGTTGGCTGGCTCTCCAAAGACCCGCGCAGAGGCGCGTGCGCTCACTTCGGCGGGCGCTGCCGCGCTGCCAGCACGGCCTTCACCAGTGAATCCGGCAACGAGGGCCCGGCATGGTCATGCCCACAGGGGGTGCCGTGGGCCTCGCGTCCGAGTTTCACCGTCGCTTCGTAACTCTGCAGATATGCCACGCACGGCGGGCACGCCTTCAGGTGCTCTTCAAACGCCGCCCGTTCCGCGGGCGCGATCTCACCGTCGAGATACCCCATCAGGAACTCCACGACCTCCTTGCAGGTCATCATCTCGCGCCCCTCCCCTCGTTCGCCGATCGCATGTGCGGGTCGAGCGCCTCGCGCAGGGCCAGCCGGGCCCGGTGCAATCGGATCTTGACCGCGTTGGCCGTCAGGCCCAGGGCCTCCGCCGTCGCGTTCGTATCAAGCCCCTCGATATCCCGCAGCATCAGCACTTCGCGATACCCCTCGGGCAGCCCCTCGATGCACCCCCGCACCAGCGTGCGCAGTTCCGCCCTTTCGATGCCGCACATCTCCGCCGGTTTCCACTCTACCGCCGGGTTCCGCTGGTGCCCGTCCTGCTCGAACGCCGGCAGCAGTTCCTCGATCGACCGCTCCGGCCGCCGCCGCCTTCCTCGCAGTTTCATCAGGCAGGCGTTCACCGTAATCCGGTGCAGCCAGGTCGAGAGCCGCGAACCCCCGTCAAACCGCCCGATCGCCTTGAAGGCCGAGACAAACGCCTCCTGCACCGCCTCCGCGGCGTCGTCCTCCCCGCGAAAAAACCGCCGCGCTGTTGCCAGCATCGGGCCGCCACAGTCGCGCACGAGGGCCTCGTACGCGGAGTCCTCCCCGCGCTGTAGGCGTGCCACGAGTTCGCGCTCATCCCCACCGCTGGGCAAAGGGCCCGATGCCTTCGGGCCCGGCACCTTCGTGCCCGGTGCCCTTGAGTCGGATGTGTCCGCTGGTCCCCGCATCGGGCGATCGTAGAGCCCGCGCCGGCCCCGCCATCCCAACCCGCCTCTACAATCCGTCTCAGTACCACCACCCGGAGAGGTGGCAGAGTGGTCGAATGCGCCGGACTTGAAATCCGGTATGGGCCTCGGCTCATCGGGAGTTCGAATCTCCCCCTCTCCGCTTCTCATCCATGCCTTGCCGCGATCGGAAGCACGCCAAGAGCGCGGGCTCCACACAGCACGCCAGCGCCGGGGGCGTCGCTTCACCACTCGATCAGCAGCAGCACCACGAAGAGCGCCACCACCACCGGCATTGGCAGAATCCCCGCCGCCGCGGCGTGCCAGGGTTTGTGCTTGACGATCAGCCAGATCGCCGCACCGAGCGAACCCGCCGCCAGCACCGCGATGCCGAGCATCATCCACTTGCCCTGCTGAATCTGCCCTTCCTTGGCGTTGGCCAGCCCGGCCATGAGCATCACCAGCATGCTGAGCGAACTCAGCAGACCCAGAACGGACGCGACAATGGCAACGAGCGTTTGCAGTATCACGCCATCAATGCGGCAACGGGGCCGCCATCGGCTGATTCGCGCTGGTTCGCGCTCGCAAAGGGGTCAAAACACCGATCCCGCACCCGCCGAGGCGACCCGCGAATACCCCTCCCGGCATCGCCCCCGCCGCGAGGGCCACGCCCGAGCCCCGTTGACCCTTCGGTTCAGGTCCGCTTGCACCCCGCCACCTCATGCCCCCGCCACCTTGCGGTGCTCGCCGGGGCCTTTCACTTCCGGGGGTGCACTGACCGGCCGGTCACCGCCCACCCACAGTCGCCCGCAGTTACCCGCGCAGACCGCTTGAGGTATACTGCCCTTGACCGCGTCAAGGAGGTGCCCCCCATGCTCCGTCCACGCTTGCGCGCCTTTACACTCATCGAGCTCCTCGTCGTCATCGCAATCCTCGCGTTGCTTGTCGGCATTCTTCTCCCCTCTCTCCGGCAGGCGCGCGAGAATGCTCGCTCGGTCAAGGAACTTGCGGGGATCAACCAGATCGCCCGCATCAGCGTCGCCTACAGCGGCGACTTCAAGGACGCGCTCATACCCGTGCGCATCCCCAAGTACTGGATCTGGTGGCAGGTCTGTGATAAGGACATGTACCCGCCCGATCCGCTTGACCCTCGGTCCACCAGGATCTCGCACGATGCCATGCGGAACTGGACTTGGCGCCTGATCGGCTACGCCGGCACGCCCGTCGAGGGCCCCATCATCGCCAACAAGGGCGAGTTTGACACCCTCGCCGCCCGCGGCGATTCCGGCCGCAGCGTCACCAGCAACATGGCTTCTTACCCCGATACCACGTATGTCGGCAGTGTCTCGCAACACCCGGCTTTCGGCATCAACGGGGTCTTTGTCGGCGGCGATACCAACCACTCCGCCTTCAAACAGCACGCCATGACCAAATGCGGCTACGACTCCGTCGTCGCCGGCAAGAACCCTGTCAGTTCCGGCGGCATGTTCTACATCGAGAAATCCGCCGATGCGCGCTTTCCCTCCTCTCTCATCACTTTCGCCGCCAGCCGCGCGGGCGACGTGAAGCAGACGGGCTACCACGGCAATGGCTCCACCGCTGCGGACCTCCCCGCGGCCGGGCGTGATGGTTTCTACAAAGTTCTTCCCCCCACGAGCATCCCGAGCAGCAATCCCGACCACGGCACGACGTACAGCATGATGCCCGGCTGGACACTCACAGCCCCCACCGCGTTTGACCCGCGCCGCAACCAAAGCAGTTGGGGCTATCTCAATGCCCGCCACTTCGGCACTGTGGCCACCGTCGCCATGGACGGCAGCGCACGGCGGCAGACCCTCAGCGAGCTCCGCGACATGCGCAAGTGGGACAACTACGCCCTGCGCAACACCAACCCCGCGGGCGTCTACACCTGGCGACCCCGCTGATGCATGCGGGCCGAGCCCGTACCGGCAATCTCCCGAACTTGACGCCTCGCGCTTTCCCCCGGTCCCGCATCCATGGGCCCGATGAATCGCCTTCCACCCGTCTGCGTCATACCCTTCTCACCCTATGGGCAAGACCCGCGAAATCAAGAAGCGCATGAAGGCGGTCGGCAACATCCGTCGCATCACCAAGACGATGCAGATGATCGCCACCAGCAAGTTCGCCAAAGCCCAGCAGGGCGCGACCGCGACCAAGCCCTACACCGAGGGGATCTTCGGGCTCGTCACCGAGCTCGCCGCCACCGCGGGCGACATCTCGCACCCGCTCATCAACGGCCCCGCAGGCATCAAGCCCGCCGCCCGTGAGCTCACGCTCATCATCACCTCTGACCGCGGCCTCTGCGGGCCGTACAACTCGTCGGTGCTGCGCACGTCCATGGCCCACCTGCGTTCGTCGCCGGCCGTCAAGGGCGGGTCGATCGAGCTCGTCGGCCGCAAGGGCGCGGCGTTCCTCAAGTACAACAGCGTGGAAGTCGCCAAGGCCCACGCCATCGGCGACAAGCCCACCTACGAGCGCATCGAAGAACTCGCGCAGTCGTACATGGACCGCTTCATCGCTGGCGAGTTCAGCGCCGTCCGCGTGGTGTACATGAAGTTCATCTCGGTCGGCAAGCAGGCCCCCGAGGCGCTCCAGCTCCTGCCCCTCAAGCCCGATGCGGTGAAGAAGCAGGGCGAGACCGCCCCGGCCGCGAACGCGGCCACGGGCACCAAGCTGCTGTACGAGTTCAGCCCCGCGGCCCCCGAGCTGCTCGGCGACCTTCTCCCCGCCACGGTCAAGGCGACACTCTACCAGTGCTTCCTTGACGCGATCGTGAGCGAGCATGTGGCCCGGATGGTGGCCATGAAGGCCGCCACCGACGCCGCGGGCAAGATGCGCAAACTCTACAACCGCGACTACAACCGGGCCCGCCAGGCCCAGATCACGACGGAACTGTCGGAGATCATCAGCGGCGCGGCCGCCCTCGGTTGAAGCGGCTCACGGACCCGTCGGCACCACCGTGATGACCCGAGTGCCCGAGGCGCGACGCTGACGGGCCGCGTTGAGCAGACTGCTCGATCCGGTGTTCATCGACTGTGCGGGCTGCAGCTCGCGCGGGACGGTGGTGCGCGATGAATCCACCGAGAGCAGCGTGTTCGGCACCGCGAGCGGGCCATACACGAGCGGCACAAAGCCGAGGGCCGCGATGCGGCGCATCTCCGCCTGGCGCTGCGCCATGGTCGGGGCGGCGATGATCTGGCCGTTGCCATCGCGGATGTACTGCATCGCCCCCCACGTCTCATGCCCGGGGTTCAGGAAGTCCGCCATCGCGTCGGCCCGGTGGATCTCGCCCGCCTCGCGGAAGGTCGGGGCAAGGTTGTGGATCAGGTCGGAGGCGGCGTTCTCGGTGATGAACTTGACGTTCGGGGCCCGCTCCTTCATCCGCTGCATCCAGCGATAAGCGTCGCCCGGGTTGGGTGGCACATACGCATCAAGGCCGACCATCGTGGCCCCGCCACGGACGGCCATGTCGAGCTCGGCGAGCATGATCTGCTGGTGCTGGGGGTTGCGGATGTCAAAGCCCGTGCTGACGCCCGTGTCCCAGCCGTGCATCACCTGCACCGAGCGGCCCCACCAGTAGCCGAGCGAGACGTTGGCCTGGTTCGGCACGCTCCCCATGAGCGAGAAGGTGTCGCGCATCCGCGGGATGTCGTTGATGCCCGTCATGAACTGCGAGGGGAAGTTGAGCTCCTGATGCACACGGAAGCACCCCGAGGGCGCCCAGAGCATGACACGATGGAGCCCCTGGTTAGGGATCGTCCGCAGGAAGTTCGCCCACGGGCCCCAGCCGTGAACATCCGGCCGCAGGTTGGGGGGCGTGAAGCCGCGCGGGTTGGTCTCGGTCGAGATGCCGCTGGCCGAGACCGCCATGCCCACCACTGGGCGCGAGTCCTTCACGTAATCGACCGGGCCGTACAGCCCGCGGAAGTAGTCGCGATAGGGAACCACGGTCTTGAGGAACGACTCGCTCCGCGGCACGGCCCGCACCGCCACCGTGTAGGTCCGCGTCGTCCCCGCTGGGATCTTGGCGACGAAGTAGTCGTGCGAGAAGCGGAACTCCACGTTCATGTGCTGGCCGTTGTCGCCCGCGTACCGGGGCGGGCTGATGGCGCACATCTGGACCGGGTGGTTGGACTCGACGGCGTTGGACAGCAGCGAGACGCCGATGATGTGGCGGTCGGCCTGCAGGATCTGCACCGGGCTGTAGGTGCCGTTGGGGTAGATCGACTCGACCATGTGGAAGTTCGTGAACGCCTGGGGATAGGTGTCCTGGCGGAAGCGGTAGACCTCAAAGTTGCCAGCCAGCCGCATCCCCGGCAGACTCAGCTTGCCCAGCCGCAGGGCCCGGTCTGTGTTGTTCGTGTACGTGTAGACAAAGTCCGCCCCGCCCGGCTTTGGGATCATGCGGATCGTGGGCGTGACCTGATGGTCCACCACCAGCCGCGATGAGGTGCTCTGGAAGAGCACGCGATGGGCGATGGTGTCGGTGAGCGTGAAGCGGCCGTTGGCATACGTCGCTTGCATCCGCCCGTCGGTCGAGGACCCCGGATCCGGAGTGACCTGGCCCGATGCCCGGCTCACGAGCACGCCCTCTGTGCCGCACGCCGCGAACAGCGCCAGGGCCAGCCCCCGGGCAAGCATGGAGCGGCGCGGGGCAGAGCGCGAGGTGGAGCGTGAGGTGAGACGCGGAGCGGGCGCGGGGAGTGTGGGCAGGGTCATGCCATCAGAATCGGATCCACTTCCATGCCCGTCAACGCAACCGGTGCCCTACCGGTGTGCGCCCTTCACGGGTGTGTCGGTGCGGCAGCGGCGACCGGCTGTGACGGCTGGCGAAGCCCAAGTCAGGTCCGGCGGAACTCCGCCGCGGCGAGGCGGTGCCTCTCGGTCTCCACGGTCATCTGGTCGGTCAGGTACCGCATCCTCAGGGCCGAGGCGGTGAGGATGATCGCCCCGAGGAGGCCTGCGCCCGCGGCCGCGGCCCAATCAACCCAGGGAAGGCCCGAGAGCCCGTGGACAATCCCGAAAGTGAGGCCGAGCACGAAGAGGCCCTCGAGCAGCCCGGCGCCGATAAGTGAGCGCTGCCGGAGCCAGCCCCCCGGGCCCCAAAGGGCAACGAGCTCGCGGCGGACACCCGCGGAGGTCATCCCGCCCACGAGGTTCATCTGCACCTGGCGGGCATCGACTGCGCCGCCTGCCTGTTCCTGCTTCAGCACGCTGGCGACGGCGTAGATCATGAGGGTGAGCGGCAGCAAGCAGCCGCAGGCAACGGTGAGCACGCCCCCGCCAAGCAGAAGGGGGAAAGTCACATGCCATGGCTGGGTATCAAACTTTGCGACAATGCCGACCAGCAGCGCGAGGACGCCGAGGGCCGCGATGGTCACCTGCAGCCCGACCACCAAGCCACGGCAGCGGGCCTTCATGGCCAGAGTGCCGGACATGGCACCGACCACGCCGCCGAGGGCACCAAGCCCGCCCCCGCCGATCGCGCCGATGAAAACCGCGGTTTGTTCCGTCCACCAAGCGTCCATGTTTGTGCCTCCGGATCAGGTCTTGTGGTTCGAACGAGGTCATGCATTGACAATCAACATCACGAACCGCCCATCTCGCCCCCCGCCGGCTCCGGCTTCGCGGCCCGGGCCAGGTCGCGGATCTCGCGGGCCTGAACAGGGGTCAACTGGCCCTGCTCGACCAACCCGGCGAGGTGTTCGGTCAGCGCATCCGGGGTCCGGCCCTCGACGGCCCCTCGGAGCCGCTCGATGAGCTTGTCCACCCGGAGGCGGATGGTCGGGTACGAGACGCCGTACTCCGCCGCAAGGTCCTTGAGGGACCCTGATCGCAGAACGAGTTCGACGATCATGTCGAGGTCCTCGGTGGGGAGGAGCGACAGAGGATGGGGGCGAGTGTGATTGCTGTTTTGAAAAGCCACTTTGCTCATTATGAAAGGTATTGGCGTTTTGTCAAGGCGACTTTCACAAAATAAAAAATGGGACCCCTGAGAAGGGATCCCACTGCCCAAGACGGACGGATTGGTCGCGGTCGAAGCCGCCGCGGCGGCGTGCCGAAGGACGGCGCAAACTGCTGCAACGGAGAGATTTAGTACTTGCGAATGACGCCGCGGACGATCCCCTGGATCTTGCACTCGCGCACGATGATGGGGGTGAAGGAGGGGTTGGCGGGCTGGAGGCGGATGTGCTCTGCCTCGCGGAAGAAGGTCTTGAGGGTGGTCTGGCCATCCGGGAGGAGGGCGACGACACGGTCGCCATTGCTGGCGGTATCTGATCGCTCGATGAGGACATAGTCGCCGTCGAGGATTCCCTCATCGCGCATGCTCTCGCCCTGAACCTTGAGCGCGAAGGTGGTGGACTGCTTGCCCGTGCGGGGGCCGAGCAGCGACGTGACGTCGAGTTCGTCGGCGTCGGCGACCTTCTCGATGGGGTATCCCGCGGCGATCTTGCCCACGAGGGGGAAGCGCAGAGGGCGATTCTCATCCGGCACGGCGATGCCCGAGGCGATCGAGAGCGAGCGTGCCTTGTTCGCCTCGCGCACCAGGGCCCCCTTCTTGATCAGGGCCTCCACGTGCTCGAAGACCGTCACCTTGCTCACGCCGATCTCGTCGGCCAGTTCCTGCATCGTCGGCGAGTACCCGTGGCGGACGCGCCAGTCGCGGATCAGGGAGAGGATGCGGAGTTGCTTGGGTGTCAGGTTCATGGTGTTGCTCCGAAGAGAGGGGGAGATAGGTCTGCCCCCTGTCCTTTCTTGACGTGCCCTTGTTCAGGGTGCCCGAGACGCGGCGAGAGCGATTCCCGCGCTTGCCTCCCCGGGCCTTGGATGATGAACGGGCACCGCGATCCGTCGCGGCCCCCACGAGAATGCCGTTTCTTGCCGTTCGCCAACCGAGTTGGGCGAGGGCCACTTTGCACGTGGCGCCGAGGCGCCACAGGTGTTCCATCTGTTCTTTCAGCCGGACCGCCGCGGCTGCACCGAGAATCGCGAGTGCGGCGGCCGGATCGAGCCCTGCAGGGATGCCACCATCTGACCGCTTGGACCGCCGGCCAAGGTTCTGGCCGCGACCGGGCCGGTTTCGCCGTCCGGACCCATCACCGAACGCTTCCCCCGACTGGGAGGGTTGAGATCCGCGTTCGCCCCGGTTCTCAAGCTCGCCGGAGGCATCAAGCGGGGCGGCGCGGAGCCGTCCGCGCCTGTTCCCCTTGTACTGGGTTGCGAACTCACCGCCGGGGCCGAGACAGACCACGGGAAAGTCGCTGGCGTTGCCGCCACCAAGAGCCCCGCCGTCCGCCCTACCAACCGCTCTATCAGCCACGCCATCAGCCACGCCATTCTGGGGGGTGGCTGCACGAGCGACGGAACTCTGGCCGCTTTCGGCCTGCCTTCGCACGACTGCCGCCAATCGCAGTTTCGGGACACCTGACAAGGGCTCGAACCGATCGTTGTGTCCCACGGGTTGTGCTTTGGTTTGGTTCTTCATCGGGGGCATCCACTTGAGCACCGGCCGAGCATTCCAACGCTTGGGCCGGCGACTTGGACCTACCGATGGGTTCCACCCATCACGAACACTTCGAACGATCGACGGAGACCTGATACTCGCTGGGACTGGCTTTCGATACTGCTTTCGATACTGGCTTCCGGGGCGGTGTCCGAACTCACCGGCCGTTCAAGGCCTTGATCTCGCGAACCGTGTGCCGAGGGCCGGGCCCGCGTACACACTTGACCGACCTTCCACTCCGGCCATTCCGGGCCACTTCTGGCCAGGTACGAAACTCAACCGCAGACCAAACCCCGTCAACAAGCTCTTGAAACACCCCAACAACCACTGATCTGGACGCCGGCTCTATCTGTTGGGGCTTTCGACGGGACACAAGTACCTTTATCTATGTTCGGTAAAGGATAGCCGATCATCGGCCCTACGTCAAGGGTGACTTGAGGATTTTTTCGGTTTGCGTCCGGGAGGGGGTTTTCTGGGTCCCAATGCCGGTTTTTGGGGTGTGCCCGGG
>JBQTIJ010000126.1:0-2268 GCA_052388255.1 Phycisphaerales bacterium | reverse complement strand
ATGTGCAGCCCGGCCGTCCCCGATGAGCAGGCCACGCCGAAATCGCGACCCGCACGGGCCGAGACCATCTTCTCAAACTGTTCCTGTGCCGGGCCGATCGAGAGCCGCCCGGACCGCAGCACGCTCGTCACGAGTTCGGTCTCAAGGTCGGTGATATCGGGCTTGCTGAGCGGGATTTCCTGAAGACTCATCGCGAACACCCTTTTTTCAAGGACCGCGCGAACCGCAGGCCTCCCCGGGTTTATCGGGCGTTTCAGGGCGGCGATTCAACGGAATACTCAACCCTCGGCCCACGCTCGGGCGGCCGCCTTCAGGGCGTGACCTCGGCGATGATCTGGGCCAGCGCCAGCCGCTCTTTCTGCCGGTGCCGAATCACCAGCCACGCGGCCTGCATGCGCAAGGGCGCGGAGAGATCCCCCTCCCCTTGGGCAATGCGTGCCAGCCGGTCCTCCGCCGCGTCTGTCAACCACGTCTCACCCGCCACGTCCTTCGGCGGCCGTGCCGCGCGGGCCAGGAGCAACGCCCCTCGGGCCCGGTCCGCCGCGCTCACCGAATGCGCCGCCTCGATCGCTTCCGCGAAGACCGGCGCAGCGCCATCCGACCGCGCTCCTCCCTGAAGCGCGCCCATTAGAAGTCGCTGCGAGGTCGCGCCATCCGGAGCCCGCAGGGCCGCCGCCAGCGCCTCGCCTGCCACCACCGGCGACGCCGCGCAGAGCCGGCCCGCCGCGTCGGTTGCTACCTGGGCCGACATCGCGTCGGGCTCGGTCGCCGTCACCTCAAGCACCAGCCCATAGACCCGCAGCGGGCCCGGACCCCGCCCGGCCTCCGCGGCGTCCATGCACCAGCTCATGGAGGGTGCGTGCCTCGTCCGCACCAGGGCCTCGACCGCCGAGGCGCTGTCGTCGCTCCCGTTGGCGAGCGCACGCAGCGCGGTGCCGATCCGCCGCGCCAGTTCGTCCTTCTGTGCCGAAAGGCGCTCGGCCATCACCAGCACGTTCCGAAGCCCCGGCGCGGTTGTGTCATTCATCGCCAAACCAAGGAGCGCTCGCTGCGCCATCCCCGCCAGCCGGAGCGCTGCCCCCTGGTCCTTCTGCTCGGCTGCGTCGAGCTGGGCATCGAGCCACACGCTGAGCGCCCGCGCCGAACCGGGCTCCACCTGCAAGAGCGCGCTCGCTACATCCAGCCGCACTTCGCGGTCCTGCCCGTAGGCCTTCAGCACTTCCGCGCCAAAGTCGCCGGTTCGCGACAGCCCCCATTGCCCGCTCATGGTCACGAGCGCTCGCAGCGCATCGCGCCCAAGGGCCGCCTTCTGCACTGTGCCCTGCTCCCCGCCCGCGAGCGGGCCCGACCCGGGAGCGATCATCCGAATCGCCCGCGCGAGGGCGCTGTCGCGCTCGGTCGCATCGGCCGAGCCCTGAGCCAGAATCAGCAAGGCAGCCCCCGCCAGTGGGGCCGGCTGGGTTTCGGCCATGGAGAGCAAACGTGCTTCGTCGATCGGTCGACCCGCCGCGGCGAGGCGGGCCTGCAGCGAATAGAGCACACCGGGCTGCAGGTCCGGCCACCGTGCCAGTTCGACGGTCTGCTCCGGGCGGAGGAGCGCCGCGGCCAGGGCCTCGGCCAAGACGGCCGCCTGCTCCGGCGGCGTCAGTTTGCGCACAAGCAGCAGATCGATGGCACCTTGATCACACTCCGCAAGCGCGAGAAGGGCCTGCGTCCGCACGCCCGCGGGGATATCGCTCGCGCCGGAGGCATCGGCAAGGTGGGCCAGCAGCGGCGCAAAGGAGGGATCACGCAGAGCGCGGATCCCCCGCACCAGTTGCTCCTTGGCCGCGGGGTCGCCAGTGGTCAGCGCGTGGCGGATGAGTCGGATCAGTTCGTCCGTGTCTACCCGAGCGCCGGCCGCCATCCGGGCAGGTTCGTGCCCCGGTCCGCTTGAGGCCGGTCGCGCACTGCTCGGCACGGCCGCGGCAAGCCCGGCGAAGACCACCACCCCCAGAGTGATACGGGGGACCAGCATGGGAACCGAGCGCGGCAAGAGTGGTGACTCTACGTCGATCCGTCGTCGCAGGTTGCTGCATAGAACGAGGAGATGACCTGACCAAACCCCGGACAGCATGCCACGCAGGGTGCCTGCGCGTCCCGACCATTGTTTCAACTGAAGAAGAGAAAGGGGCGGGCGGACGAGTGTCAGCCCGGCCCGTATGGATGGGGTGAAAGTCACCGCACGCAGATCAGCGTGTTTGTGTGGGACCAGGCATCCCGCCCGCC
>JBQTIJ010000125.1:0-10667 GCA_052388255.1 Phycisphaerales bacterium | reverse complement strand
ATCGATCAGGGGTACAACAAGGCGGGCTTCTCGAACTTCGGTCCGACGGTCGATCTCTGTGCTCCCGGCGTCGCCAACCTCTCGACCATCCCTCAGATCACGTCGAGCGCCACTTGGGCATCGGCATCCCACGGGGCGCGGCTGCTCACCGGCTCGAACTTCACCGGAACGGCCACCGCGAACGCCGTCTACTGCGGCTTCGGCGGCGCTGCGGAGGACTTTCCTCCCTCGGTCGCGGGTAACTTCGCCCATGTCCGTCGTCGCGGCACGGATGCGCAGGGAAACACCCTCAGCTTCCGCACCAAGACTGACAACGCTGTCGCAGCCGGGGCCATCGGCGTGATCATCAGCAATGACTCGGGTGGGCTCTTCTCCGGGAACCTCAACGGCACTTTCAGCATCCCCGTTGTGTCGATCTCGCAGAGCGACGGCAATGATCTTCAGAACGTGAACAACAACACGAGCGTCACCATCTCGGTCGCCCAGACCGGTCACACGTACGCGAGTTACAGCGGCACAAGCATGGCCTGCCCCCACGCGGCAGGTGTCGCCGGGCTCATGATCGGGATCTATGGCCAGGCCCTCTCGGCCAACGCCCTTGAGGATGCACTCAAGGCCGCGGCCCAGGACCTTGGCGATCCCGGTCGTGACGATCTCTTCGGGTTCGGTCTTGTGCGGGCCGACCTGACCAAGGCCTATCTCGATATCAACCTGCCCGACTGCCCTGTCGATTACAACAACGACGGATTCCTCGAGCCCGGTGACCTTGACGAGTTCATCACCGACTACTTCTCGGTCCCCGTCGGCATTTCCAGCGATTTCAACGGCGACGGCTTCGTCGAACCCGGTGACCTTGACGAGTTCATCACCCGATACTTCGAAGGGTGCTGAACGCCGGCCCCCGCCGCGCGCGGTTCCAGCCCTGCACGCAGCCCGCTGTGGAGTCCATCAATGGTTCGGTCAACTTGTGCGGCGCTCCTCCTGATCGGTGGTTCCACCGTCGCGCTCCCGGCGCGCGCTGATGACGTGGTGGTGGTCCCCGCCGCCCGGGTTCAGGCCGCCATCCCTGCGCCGGACGCCTTCGCCCCTGCGCCCTCGTCGCTCTTTGTCCGCTTCGAGCCCGGTGTCGCGCTCGCCGAACGTGAGGAGACGCTCAAGCGGGCTGGCGTCCTGCGCACGTCCTTTGAAAGCGCGCTTGTCCCCGGTCTTCTCTGCGTGACCACCGCGCCCGGTGCCGCCCCGGACGTCATCGCAGCGCTTGCCGTGGCCGCGGGTGTCCGCTATGCGGAGCCCAACTTCGGTGCGGCGCTCTTCGCCCAGCAGACTGGTTATGGCGTGAACATCGTGGCCCCGCAGCCCGTCTGGCCGACCAGCAAGGGCGCGGGTGTCCGTATCGCTGTGCTTGATTCGGGCGTCGACTTTTCCCACCCGGACCTGCCCACCCCGCTCGCCGCCATCTCGTTTGTCCCCGGCGAGAGCCCTGCCGACGGTTTCGGCCACGGCTCCCACTGTTCCGGCATCGCCCTCGCGCGCGACAACGAGATTGGCACCGTCGGCATCTGCCCGGAATGTGACCTGCTGATGGCCAAGTGCGCCACCAACGCCGGTGGCGGGACGTATGAGTGGATCGCGCAGGCGATCGACTGGTCCGTCGCCAACGGGGCCCACGTCATCAGCATGTCGCTGGGCGGGCCGGATTTCTCACAGGCCCTGCTCGACTCCTGCGACGCGGCCCAGGCCGCGGGCGTGGTGCTGGTCGCCGCCGCGGGCAACACGCCCGACGCGAACCCCAACTACCAGGCCGCGAACCCGAGTGTCATCTCGGTCGCCGCGGTCGATCAGAACAAGAACCGCGCCTTCTTCTCGTCGATCGGCCCCACGATCGACCTCAGTGCACCGGGCATCGATGTCGTCTCGACCATCCCCACCTTCCGCGAGCGCTGCAACATCCTCGGTCAGGACACCTTCTGTGCCCAACTGCTCAACTCGTCTACCGGCAGCATGGTCACTGCCCCCGCCGTTTTCTGTGGCCATGGTGATGTTGACGACTTCCCCCCCGATATCGCCGGCAAGATCGCCCACGTCCGCCGCGGCGGGTTCGCCGACAACGGCCAGTTCCTCTTCGTCACGCTCAAGTGCTTCTATGCGGAGCAGCTTGGGGCCATCGGCGTGATCGTTAGCAACAACCAGCCCGGTCCCTTTGACGAAGACCTTATCGCCGTGATCGATGTCCCTTGCGTGGCGATCCGGGGCGACGCGGGTGACGCCCTCGAGGCCGCGAGCGGTTCGATGGCCACCATCGACCTGACACAGAACGCCTCGACCTATCTGCCCCTCACCGGCACGAGCATGAGCTGCCCCCACGTCGCCGGGGTTGCCGGCCTTCTCCTTGCCGCCTTCGGCCCCGACCGCCTTGATGCCGCGCTCCTGAAACAGGCCCTGTACCTGACGGCTGAGGACCGCGGCGCACCCGGCCGCGATGATCTCTACGGCCACGGCATCGTCCGGGCCGACCTCGCGAAAGCGTACCTCGAGACCATCCTGCCGCCATGCGCCGTGGACTTCAACAACGACACCTTCGTGAGCCCGGAAGACCTCGACGAGTTCATCACCACGTTCTTCAGCCCCGCCCCGGACAACGCCGCGGCTGACTTCAACAAGGACGGTTTCGTGAGCCCGGAGGACCTTGATGAGTTCATTACGGGGTACTTTGAGGGGTGTGGGGGTTGAGGATGGGGAGTAAGTGGCATTGAGGCGGGAACGGGGGAAGGTGCTCCGGGCACGAATGGCTGATGCGTACCCCTCGCCGCACCCCCCGCCACCCCTCACCGCCGCTGGCCGTTCACTGGCAGCGTCAGCGGTCGCAGTGCAGCGGCCGGTGGCGGGTTAGGGCGCACGCCGGTCGTCCCTCTCAGCCCGCTCGAGTTCCCGGGGCTCTGGGCCTGCGCCTTGGCGTTCGCCAGTTCACGCTCCAGCGTCATGATCCGTTCCTGCAAGCACTGCACGCATGGCCCGGGCTTCGTGGCCTGGGCCGCGGCTTCCGCCCGCAGGCCCGCGATCACCTGTTCCGCCCGGGTGTTGCGGTCGCGCTCCATGGTCAGGGCGTTCTCCAGCGTGTCGAACTCGCGCCGCAGCGCAGGGGTGATATTGGCGGTGCCCCGCGACCGCGCTTCTGCGGCCATCTTCTCTGCCGTGCCTTCCGCCTTTTCCGCCCGGGTGCGCAGGGCCGCGTTCTCGGTTCGCGCCTGCTCGACGGCTGAGAGCAGGTCGCGCTCCATCTTCGTGGGGCCGAGCACCGGTGGCGGGAGCGTCGGCCGAGTGTTGCGGGCGATCTCCGCCAGCCGCGCAAGGGCCGCGGGCATCAGGGCTCGCTCTGTCGCCGCTGTCAAGAGGGCCGGATCACCCTCGCGGCTTCGGGCCGCTTCGACCATGCGCCCGTTCACAGCGGTGGCGTGCTCAAGGGCGAGGGAGAGCTCGCGCTCGACGGAGAGCAGCCGGGCCGCCTCCGGCCCCAGGGTGGGAAGGGTCTCGGGTGTGGCCTTTGCCACGGCCACGCCAAGCGCGGCGGTCAACTCCGCGGTCTTCAAGTAGTGCTCAAGCGCCGCCGCATGGGCCTCCGCAGAGGCCGCCACCATCGCAGGGGCCGGGAGCGTTGCCGGGGGGGCCTGCGGAGCCCCGGATGCCCGGGGGCCTTCGGGGCGGTTGCGGTCGCTCCGCGGCGTCGGCTCGGTCGGCCGCACTTTGCGCAGCGAGGCGGTCACAAGTTCGGTGAGTTCCGCCGCCTTGTCAGCCGCGGCTTCGCGGGCCGCCGGAATCAGCCCGATGGCCGCGCCCGCACCGGCAAGCAGGAGCAGGGTCGTCACGGAAACACGCATGAGCAAGCGAGCCATAGGGGGACCTCCAGAAGGGACAAGGGAAACAAGGAGCGTCATCCAAAAGGCCGGCGGGGGCTGTTCGCCCCGCCGACCCGGTTCCCCGCGTGTGTTGCGTGGGGGGTTCACCTTTCAGGGAGGGCCTCAGTTGGCCTTGCCCGCCGGGGCACTGGCCGCGGGCTCGGTGGCCGCGTGAGTCAGCGCGGTGGCCGGCGCCGTCGCACCCTGCCGGGCGTAGGCCTGGACAGAGCCCTCGTCGGCCTGGGCCGGCTTGGCGATCGCGGTACGGAGGCGCTTGGTCTCCGCCTCGCGGGCGTCGGTGCGGCGGGTGAGCTCGCCGTACGCGAGGCCGAAGGTGCCTGCGCGGACCTCAACACCGCCGAGCGATGCCATGACCCGGGCCAGTTCACGGTCCTTGTCTGACTCGACGGCCCGCTCGAGCACGCGAGAGAGGTCCTCGCGCGCCTTGCGGAGCGTCTGGCGATCCTCCGCGAGGCGTGTCCGCAGAGTGCCGAGGAGCGAGAGTTCGTCGGGCAGCGTGCTGTCGCGGTTGAGGGTCTGGGCCTCGGTGAGCGCGCCGAGTTCGGAGGCGATCAAGGCCCGGTCGGCCATCACCTTGCGGGCGGAGACGAGCCGCTCCCCCGCGAGCACCACCGCCGCGCCAGTGCCAGCGCCGCCAGAGCCGCCAGCAACCACATCGAGCTGCTCATCGACGCCGCGGAGCGCGGTGCGAAGAAGGTCCACCCGCGCTGCGCGGGTGTCGGCATCCTTCTTGCGCCGCTCGGTCGCGGCGGAGCGCTGGTCGAAGAGCTCCTCCGCGGCCGCGAGCGAAGCACTCGCCTTCTCCAAGGCCGACTCGGCCTCAGAGGCGACGATGCCATCGGGGAGCGCGGCCGAGACACCATCCTGCACCAGCTTGCCCGCGCCATCAAGGCGGGAGGCCGACCGGCTCAGGCCGCCGAGGGCGTAGACCCCGAAGGCCAGAAAAGCGGCGGACAGAAGAACGATTCCAAGAGTCTTCATGTGAACCTCGATCGAAGAGTGGAAACGGAACTGGCTCGGCGAGACGTGCTCGCGAGCGGGCCCCAACTTCCCGCGGCAACACGCCGCGAGGTCGGGCCTCACAAGGCATGAGCGGAAGCCGCGTGGCTGTGCGCGAAACAAGACAGAGAAATTCTGCAAATCGCCTCTGCGGCTTTGTTTTCGCGGTTCCAACTCCCGGGGCCGGGCGGATCCCCGCCCGCTTCCGTGGTCGGGATCCGCATCGTCCGGGTGAACTCCATGAATCTGTGCGGGTTTGTCGCGCAACTGCGCGCCGTCTCCGCTTCATGGGCGCATGGACATCCCCCACAATCCTGATGATGGGTCGATCGGCGACGATTCGTTTGACGCTCGCGACCAGAACGATCGTGCGGACGATTCGCGCGACCTCGCCCTGCCCACGGCTGGCGAGGGCATCGCCTTCGCATCCGCCGCCCTCGGCGTTCGACAGGCCGCCGACAAAAGTTATGGCGCGCTCCGGCTGGCCCGAGCGCTCGGGACAACCTCGAAACTCCTCCCCGAGCGCCATGAGGCGTTCCTGAGCGACCTCGTCGCTGCCACCGCGAACCTCCGCCCGCTGTCTCCTGCTTCAAGGCCGATCTTCGAAGTCTTCGACCGTCATCTGCGCACCACCAATCCGGGCCTGACGACCGATGAACTGGTGGTCCTGATCGCCTTCTCCGGGCGCGCCATGGTCCGGGCGTTCGTCGAATGGGCCGAACGCAACATCCGCCGTGGCGAGGGCGGCTGGATCAACCCCGGCTTCCGCGGGAACAACCTTGATGAGCCCGGCGAAGGGTGATCGGCCGCGCGTGCTGAGGCCCGTCTGGCCTCTTACCCCCCCTGCCCAATCCCCACTCCCCGCTCCGCCGCCTCCACCACGTTCAACAGCAGCATGGTCACCGTCATCGGCCCCACGCCGCCGGGCACGGGGCTGATGTGTCCTTCCGCACCGAGCGCGCGCGCCACGCTCTCGAAGGCCACGTCGCCCACCGTGCGGGACTTGCCGTCGGGGCCGGTCTGGCGGGTTGTGCCCACGTCGATCACCGTCGCGCCGGGCTTCACCATGTCGGGCTCGATCAGCCCGGGGACGCCCGCCGCGCTCACCAGCACATCTGCACCGCGGCAGAGGTCCTTCAGGCCCGGGGTCCACTTGTTGCACGAGATCACGGTCGCATCCATCCGCATCAGCAGCACGGCGATCGGCTTACCCACAACGTCCGATGCACCGACGACGACCACGCGCTTGCCGCGGAGGCCGCCCACCGGGGCCACGCCCGTGCTCTCGATCATCTTAACTACCGCCAGTCCGGTACACGGCGCGAGCGAAGAGCGGCCATAGACCACGTTGCCGATGTTGGCGGGGTTCACGCCCTCGACGTCCTTCTCGGGCGCGATGAGGCGCTGAACGGTGTAGGGATCCACCCCTTCCGGCACCGGCAGGTGGAGCATGATCGCCCGTACGTCGTCCTGCGTGTTCATCAGGAGGATGCGACCCGCGATGTCGTCATACCCCGCCGCGGCGGGCAGTTCGTGCAGTTTGTACTCGATTCCCAGCGGCTCGCACATCTTCCCCTGGTTGAGCGCATAGACCCGCGCGGCACTATCCGCGGAACCACAGAGAATGGCATCGAGCCGTACCCGCGCACCCCGGGCCCGGACGGCCTGCACCCGGGCGGTCAGCCGTTCCTTGTACTGCTCGGCCAGGGCCTTGCCATCGAGAATCCTCGCCATGCCGGAGTTTAGCGTTGCCCGTGCATGTGCTGGCCTCGCGATGTTGGCGGGTGGATGCAGAATGTGCATGGCGGGGCATCAAAGGGGCTTCGGTGCTTTACAGGCCGAACGCGACCCTATCGCCATTCGCCACAGACCATCGCGAAACTCTGCAACAACCGGCACTTCCCGGCTTCACCTACTCTGTATGAAACCTCCCTTCCCGCCCTCCGCGGCTCGCCCACACGACACCATGACCGGCCGTCTTCACAACGTCAAGATCGTGCTGGTTGACGACGATCCCGATGTCCTCGAAGCCATGGAGATGGCCATGAAGGCCGAGGGGGCGGAGGTCCGTGCCGTCGCGGATGGCAACGAGGCCGTCCGCGTCTGTCAGGAGGATCCGCCGGAACTGGTCGTGCTGGACATGATGCTCCCCAAGCGCTCGGGGTTCCTTGTGCTCGAGAAGATCAAGGGCTACGAGGCCGCCCCCGCCGTCATCATGCTCACCGCCAACGAAGGGCGGCGGCACCAGGCCTACGCGGAGTCGCTGGGCGTTGACAGTTACATGCTCAAGCCCGCCGCCATGGAGGGGCTGCTCGCCCGCTGCGTGGAACTCATCGAGGCCCGCCGCGCCGGCCGGCCCGGGAAGCCCTGAGTGCAGTAGAATCGGGGCTCTCTGAGGGGGCGGATGGCGCCTCAGCAGGGAGCCGGTCAGGATCGCCCCCCCTCCCCGTCACCCCGCATGGCCAAGGCCCGACAGATCGTGCTCCTCAAAGCCGTTGACCCGCGCCGGAGCGAGGATGGTCTCCCTGCGCTTGGGACCATTCGCACCGTCACCGAGTGCCTCGCCCGCTACAACACGGCCCCCGATGGCGCCCCGGCCAAGGGCGGCGGCATCGCGCTCCTCTTTGGCCCCGGCCTGATTGTGGAGATGCCGACCGGCAACGACGACGTTGTTCAACTCATGGTCACCATGACCGACGAGGATTTCTCCTTCCCCGTGCTGCAGCGCGTCTGTCGTGAACAGCAGTGGACCATGATGGACCCCGAGAGCGGCCGCCGCTTTGGCCCCTGAACGATCACTCAGTCTCCCCAACGAACCATGACCCAGCCCACCACACTCCAGGGTGTCACCTTCGATCTCCGCACACTCCCCGATCCCGCGGCCCGCGCGGAGGTTCTGGAGAAGGCCTTTGACTTTCGGGGCGACTGCACGCTCTCGCTCAGCGACGGGCGCGAGGTGACGGGGTATCTCTTTGACCGCCGGGCGAGCGGTGGGGCGACCGCTGACGGGGCGCCCGCCGCGGCGGTGCGGCTGATGACGGCGACGAGTGACGAGAAAGTCACCGTCACGTACGCATCGATCGAGCGGATCACCTTCGGGACCGACACCGCCCACGGCCGCACGTTCGAGAACTGGGTGAAGAAGTACGTCGAGAAGAAGCAGCGCGGCGAGCGGGCGAGCATTGAGAGCGAAACGCTCTGAAGGGGTGATGTTCTCGGCACCCGCGATAACCACCGCGCCGCCGAGCGATAACGGCCGCGCCCGCCGTCCCACGCCGAACAGCCGCTCCCCGCGCCGCGCAACCTCTGACGCATGCGCGCCCCCGTGAAGTTGGGCAAGACGCGTTCCGATGCTCATCCACGACGACTGGGCGAGAGGGGCAAGCACCCGCGCCCGGGGCCGTCGAACGACCTTCGGAGAGACCCGACCACGGAGGCAGAGCATGTCCGCGAACGGCACACTGAACGGTTCCAGCCGCTGGGGCGACAAGAAGATCTTCACCACCGGCGAGGCCGCCGAGGTTTGCAAGGTCAGCCAGCAGACCATCATCCGCTGCTTTGATGCCGGTCGCCTCGGGGGCTTCCGCGTCCCTGGCAGCAAGTTCCGGCGGATTCCGCGGGCGGATCTCATCCGCTTCATGCAGGACAATGAGATTCCCACCCAGGTCCTCGACGCCGGGCCCAAGCGCGTGCTTGTGGTGGATGATGACCAGCCGATCCTTGAGATGTTCCAGGACGTCTTCGCCCGCGACCAGCGCTTTGAGGTCCGGACCGCCGGCAACGGTTACGACGCGGGCATCCTCACCGAGAGCTTCCGGCCCCACCTCGTCATCCTCGACTTCATGCTCCCCGACATCAATGGCAACGTCGTCTGCAAGCGCATCCGCGAGGGTGAGCGGGCTCATGACACCAAGATCATGATCGTCAGCGGCGTGGTCAATCAGGGGGATGTCGATGCCCTGATGAAGGCCGGAGCGGACGACTTCCTCCGCAAGCCCTTCAACATCCAGCAGCTCATGTCGCGCATCTCCACACTTCTTCACGTCTGACGGGCCTCCGCCCCCCCCCGCTCTCTCTGCCGGCCCCGATGTCGCGTGCGCACCCAAACCCGACCGGCCCCGCCGATCGTGCCCGGCGCGTCGAGATCGTGCTCGAGCACATCGACGGGCTGCCCACACTCTCCCCCATCGCCACGCGCCTTCTCGCGCTCTCGAGCGCGGAGGATGCTGATCTCTCCGAGATCATCAACCTCATCGAGGCCGATCCGGCCCTGACCGGCCGCATGCTCGCCCTCTGCCGCAAGGCCCACCTCGGGCTCACTCATCCTGTCACCACCGTGCGCAAGGCCGTGGTCATGCTCGGGCTTGAGGCCGTGCAGTCGGCCGTTCTCTCTGTCCAGGTGCTCGATTTCTTTGGCAAGGCCCCGGGTTCTGACGAGACCCCCGACTACACAGCCCGCGGCCCGGAGGCCATCGACTTTGACCGACCCGGGTTCTGGAAGCACTCGCTCGCGGTGGCCTGCGCCTCTGAACTCCTTGCCGATGCCCACCGCGCCCTTGCCGTGCGCCCTGATGAGGCCTTCACCGCCGGGCTCCTGCACGACATCGGCAAGGTTGTCTTGCACTGGGTTCTCCCCCGCAGTTACGCCCGGGTCCTTGAGATCGCGCGGACGCGCTGCGGCCCGCTTGCCGAGGTCGAGCGCGCCATCCTCGGGCTTGACCATCACACCGCCGGCAAGCGCCTCGGCGAGCGCTGGGGCCTCCCCCACACGCTCCTTGATCCTCTCTGGCTTCACGACCAGCCCACCGCGGCTCTCCCCGATGTTCCGCACAAGCCGCTCATCGCCCTTGTCACCGCCGCCGATGCGCTCTGCCGACGGCTCCACCTTGGCTGGTCTGGCTCCTGCGCGCCAACACCCACGGTCGCTGAGATTGCCGCCGCGGCCAACCTTGACCCTGTTCGCATCGAGGCCCTGACGGCGCGCCTGCACGACCTGCTCGCCCGGCGCTGCGCCGATCTTGGCCTCTCCGAGCAGCCCGCCCCCGCGCTGATGCTCGAGTCGATCGTCGCCGCCAACGAGCGCCGCGTGCGCCTGAACCAAGCCCTTGTGGCCCAGGCCGCCACCGCGCGGCGCCACAGCCGCGCCCTCAAGGCCCTTGGGGCCTTCATGAACGCCACCCGCGCGGCCCAGACCGTTGCCGAGGGTGTCGGGGCCATCGCGGCGTCTGTCGCCGCGCTCGCCGATGGCCCGCTGGGCCGCCCCACCTTCGTCGCCACCATCGCGCAGGCCCGGGCCGATCAGCCCTTCCGCATCGCTCGTCACGAGGCCGATGGCGTCGCCATTTCCTGGCGCGAGGTCGATCCACCCTTGGGCTCGGGCGGCGTGCCGGTTGACCTTTCCTCGCTGGCCGGTGCAGGCCCACATGCCGTGAGCACCGGTCTGGCCGCCCCCATCGCGCTCGCCACTTTCCTGGCCGAGCACCTCAATGAACCGGGGACACCCGCGCCTGATCTGCGGGCCCTCCATTCGACCGTCGTCGATACCGGCACGGGGCCTGCGGCCATTATCATCACCGATCGCCCCCTTGCCGACCTTGATCCAGAGCATCTGGAGGCGCTCACTTCCGCATACGCCGGGTGCCTCGCCGCAGCGGCCCAGACTCAGGGTGCCCGTCGCTTGGGTGAGGCCCTTGCTCAGACCTCGCGGGTGCTGGCGGAGTCGCAAGAGGAGCGTGCCCGGGCCCGGGCACGCTC
>JBQTIJ010000124.1:0-17029 GCA_052388255.1 Phycisphaerales bacterium | reverse complement strand
GCATGGACTGGGGCATGGGATTGGCCTTCAGATCCATGAAGAACCGCGCCTGAGCAACATGGCCCCGCCCGCGCCGCTGGTGGCGGGCAACGTGGTGACGATCGAGCCGGGGATCTATCTGCCGGGGGTGGGCGGGGTTCGGCTTGAGAATGACTATCTGGTGACGGAGAAGGGATCGGTCAACCTGTGCACGCTCCCGATGGATCGTGACTGGGCGACACGCTGACGACAGATGCGGGACTGCGAGGGCGGGCCCCCGCGAGGACCGACAGTGCAAAGGCGAGGCAACGAATGATCGACATCCGCAAACTCAAGGAACTTGTCCGCCTGATGGTTGAGAACGAGCTCTCCGAGCTTGACATCAAAGACCAGCAGGAGACGGTGACCATCAAGCGTGGGAACTCGGGGCCGGTGATCAACCACCAGCCCGTGATCTACACCGGCGGGGCTGCGGGCGGCGGGCATGCAGGACGGGCGGCCGCGCCAGCAAACGCTGAGGGCGGCGATGACGACGGTCCGGAGACCCCGGCGGGCCCCGCCCCGGCGGCGGCGAGCGCGGGGCCGAGCGATGCCGGGCTGGTGGCGGTGACGAGCCCGATGGTGGGCACGTTCTATGCCTCGGCAAGCCCCGATACGCCCGTCTTCGTGACGGCGGGAACGGTGGTCGGCCCCGACACCACGGTGTGCCTGATCGAGGCCATGAAGGTCTTCAACGAGATCAAGGCCGAGCATGCGGGAACGATCGAGCGGATGCTTGTCAAGAACGGGCAGGCGGTCGAGTACGGGCAGAAACTCTTCATGATCCGGCCCGCGTGAGCGCGGGGCTCGGCGCGGTGCCTTGTAGGTATTGACTGCGGACCGACCGGGATTGACGGCGGGACCGCCTCGGGTCCTTTCAACCATGTTCAGCCGCATCCTCATCGCGAACCGTGGCGAGATCGCCCTCCGCATCATCCGCGCCTGCCGGGAACTCGGCATCGAGGCGGTGTGCGTCTACTCCGAGGCCGACCGGGACGCGCCGTACCTGCGCCTGGCGGACCGATCGATTTGCATCGGCCCAGCGCCGTCGAAGGATTCGTACATCAACATCGCGCGCATCATCGCCGCGGCGGAAGTCGCGGATGTCGATGCGATCCACCCGGGGTATGGCTTCCTCTCTGAGCGGGCCGAGTTCGCGCAGGCGTGCGCCGACTGCAAGATCGAGTTCATCGGCCCCACGCCCGCCGCCATGGCCCGGCTGGGGGACAAGGTGGCATGCAAGAACGCCGCGAAGGAGGCCGGGGTGCCGGTCTTCCCGGGTTCCGAAGGGGCAATTGAAGATGAAGAAGAGGCGGTGCGGGTGGCGGCGAAGATCGGCTACCCGGTGATCATCAAGGCCTCCGCGGGCGGGGGCGGTCGCGGCATGCGGGTCTGCCACAACGAGGTGACGCTGAGGTCAAACCTCAAGGCCGCGGGCGCAGAGGCGCAGGCGGCTTTCGGCAACGGGGCGGTCTTCATCGAGAAGTTCCTCGAACACGCCCAGCACGTTGAAGTGCAGGTCATCGGCGACAAGTTCGGGAACGCGATCCACCTGTGGGAGCGGAACTGCTCGGTCCAGCGGCGGCATCAGAAACTGATCGAGGAGGCCCCCTCACCCGGCCTCTCCCGTGAGAAGATCCAGCCGATCTGCGAATCGGCGGTCCGGCTGATCCAGCGGGCGAAGTACCACGGGGCGGCGACGTGCGAGTTTCTGATGGACGGGAAGCAGAACTTCTACATGCTCGAAGTGAACACGCGGGTGCAGCTGGAGCACCCGGTGACGGAGGAGATCACGGGCATCGACATCGTGAAGACGATGATCCGGGTGGCGGCGGGGGAGAAACTGCCGTACGAGCAGAGCGATATCACGGTGCGCGGGCACGCCATCGAGTGCCGCATCAACGCCGAGGACCCGGCCCGGAACTTCATGCCGCAGCCGGGCCCGATCCACACCTGGGAGCCGCCGGGCGGCCCAGGCATCCGGATGGATACGCACGTGCACAGCGGGTATGTGGTCCCCAAGCACTACGACAGCATGGTGGCAAAACTGATCGTGCGGGCCGACACGCGCAAGGAGTGCATCAACCGGACATCGCGTGCCCTGCGCGAGTTCCGGGTCGAGCCCATCAAGACCACCGTGCCCCTGCACCTGCGATTGATGGAGAACAGCACGTTTCAGGAAGGCGGGGTAGATATCCACTTCCTTGAGCGGCTGCTCAAGTAAGCGGCAAGCAGCCGGGAGGGGGCCAATCTGCGGTGGAGAACCGGCAGGGGGGTTGCACTTCTGGTATGCTGGCAGGCGGTCGAGCGTCGACCCTTGGACTCCACCGCCGATGTTGACTTGGAAGCGGACATTGCGCACGGCAAGCTCCGAACGATTCGTCGCGATCCGCGACGGGCGCGAGGTGGCCGGGGTCGATCTGCACTATCTGGCCTCTGGAACGGTGGCGGCGACGGTGGTGCTGCTGCGCGACAAGGAGAGTGCGGATGGCGGCTGGCGAGAGGCCCAGGTGCCCGACCTGCTCGCGTCGCTCGACGAGGACTATTTGCCGGACGTGGACCTTGCCAGCGGGGACCTCACCTACACCGTGATCCTCGGAGATGTGGTCGGGGGCGTCGACACCTCCATGGGGCCAGAGTTCGACTCGCGGGACGGGGTGTGATCGCCTGGGTTCGTGGTTTTCAGCCGCGGTGCACCACAGGGAGCGCGCCAGGATAGTGGCGGATCTCGACGGGTCCGCCCGCCGCAAGGTCCACAGCGACGATGTCGATGCGAACAGCGGAGAGGGGCCAGGTGTTCGCCTGCGCGAGGTGCCGGGCGATGGCGCGGAGGCGGCGATGCTTCTCGCTGTCAACCGCGGCTTCCGGGGCGGCGATGCCGCCGAAGGGTTTGGAGTCGCCGGTGAGGGTCCGGGCCTTCACCTCCACCAGGGCAAAGACACCGCCGCAGGGCGTGCTCACGACGAGGTCGGCCTCACCGGCGCGGGTCTTGAAGTTCCGCGCGAGGATGGTGTACCCCTGACTGGCGAGATACTTCGCGGCGGCCGATTCCCCGGCCCTCCCGGCCATCAGATGCTCTGGGAGCGGACGAAGGCGGAGCATGCGGCGAAGACGGGAGAGGGGCCCGCGCCACCAGTCGCGGAGAGGCACGCGGTCCGGGCTCGGTCCGGAGGTTGGGGGGATCGCAGCGGGCACGGGCGGGCTCAACGCCCGAGTGGGCGGCCAGCGATGAGGTAGCGCTCTTCGGCGATGGTGACGAGTGTGGTGATCATCTCAACCTCGTTGGTGACGCTGGCACGCTCGCGGAGGCGCATGAAGAAGCGGTTGGCCTCGCTGTTGAACTTCTCGCTGCGAAGTTCGGACATGATCTCAAGCTGAACATCCTCGAGCGGTCGCCCGGGGGCCTGGGTGATCGACTCAAGGTACATCCACGCCTTGACGCGTGGGTAGTCGAAGGGCCCGGTGTATGTGCCGGGGGAGAGTTTGTGGGCGGCGTCGTTCAGGGCCGCATCCTCAAAGAGCCGCATCTCGGCGTAGGGCTTGGAGAGCTGCTTCTCGGGGGTCAAGCCGCCGTCCTTGCTGCCGAACTGGTTGAGCGGCATGGAGGCGACCTCGGCGAAGGGCTTGCCCTGCGCGAGAAGGTCGTTCACCTGCGCGACCTCCGCATCGTGCTTGCCGTCGGCGGGAACCCAGATCATGCGGAGCTTGGCGACGGGGACGGGGTTGTACTTGATGAAGTTGCGGTCGTATGCGCGCTGCACATCCCGGAAACTGGGGTTGACACGGGGGCCGACATACCGCTGAAAGAGCGTGCGAACGAGGATGTCCTGCTGCTCGCGCGTGACCTTGCCCTCAAGCGAGAGTCCCTCCTTGCGGAGTTCCTCGTCCGCGAGGATCTCGCTTCCTTGGTAACTGCTGGTGATATTCTCGCGCAGCCGGTTCACGAAGAAGATGAGCCCCTGCCGTTCTTCAGGGGAGAGCGCCGCACGGGCCTCGGCGAGCAGAAGGTCATCTTGAACCTGGCGGCGCAGTTCGCCACCGATGATCTCCGCGGCGGACCGGCGCCAAGGGTCCCGCGCGTACTTCAGGCGCTCCGCCTCGGCGCTCAAACGCTTGTCGAGTTCGCTCAGAAAGCGGCTGGCGTAGATGGGCTTGCCGTTGATCTGTCCGACGAGGGAGTCCACCAGCGCAGGCCCACCAATGGGCCGCGCGGCGGCGCTGATCGTGCCGGTCGCCGGTTCGCCAGTGAGCACGACCACGCCCTGCGTGTTGGCCGGCGGGAGCGCGGCGGGAGTTGGGGCCGACCGAGGCGAAGGTGCGGGGCCGGGGGGGGTAGCGACGGGTAGTGCGGGGGGAGCGACGGCTGGTGCCTCGGCGGCGGCGTCGATGCGCACCGGGCGGACCGCCCCGGAGGGTGGGGCGGCGGGCGGCGGGGGCGTGGCGGGCTCACCGACGGTCACGCGCTCACCCGTTGTGGTGGTGAGGGTCGAAGGGCTCGACGATGGCGCGGCGGGCGGGTCCGCGATCACCATGGTGGTCGCGGGTTGGCCGGGCATCGCAGCGGCGCCGGATGGTGCGGGCGCAGGGGCAGGGTCTGCCGAGCGGGCGAAGTCGCTGGGGGCGACAGTCGATCGGGCTGGGCCGCCAGCGGAGGAACTCCCGCTTCCGCCACAGCCGCAAAGAGAAGCCCCAGCGCCAAGCGCAAGGGCGAGAAGGCCGGCGGCAGGGGCCAGATTCGCGTGGGTCATAGGCGCAAAGGTAGTGATCCCAGCGGGGCGGCACAACTCCACCGCCGCGAGAACGGCACGGCGGCTCAGGCCTCCTCGAAGGCCTTGAACGCGCCCTTGCGGTCCTCCTGCTCGACATACGCCTTGAAGTCGTTCATCTTGTAGGAGACGAAGCAGAAGACGTGGTACATGGTCAGGAACTCAAGATCGGCCTGGTCTTTGGGTACGTCCTTGCGCAGACGATCGAGCTCGGCGAGGAGCGTTTCGGCTTTCATGGGCGATGGTACGAGGGGGGCGGGGGGCGAGGCCGTCGCGCGAGCCGGGTCAGTCGCGCTGCGCATCGCGCGCCTGGTAGATCCTGACCACCTCGGCGAAGTTCGACCGGAAGAACGAGGTGTACGCGACCTTGGCGCGGGGGCCGCGGAGCCCGTCGCGCCAGCGGACAACGTCGGCCGAGATGTCCTGGTAGTTGGCCTCGTTGAAAGGCAGCACGCGACCATCGGCGCAGGTGTGCCTGGGGAAGGCGAAGAAGAGCCGTTCCATCTCCGCGAGCAGTGTGGGATCAATGTCGCGCCCGGCCCGGGCCGCGCACAGGGCACGCCATGCGGGCTTGAGTTCATCGGCGGCATCGACGCCAAAGCACCCCATCATGACGATCATCCCGTCGCGCCAGCCGCGCTGGCGCGTGTCGGAGGCGATCTCAAAGGGGTTGGTGCGGTCGGCCATCAGCGCGGTGTAGCGCTCATAGATCGATCGGCGGACGGGCATGCGGCGCAGGCGGTGCTCGGCGGGACCGAGGCGAACCGGCCCGCCCCTTGGGTCCTCAACAACCGGGTTTGCCGCGCTGGCAGGGTCCGTCCGCGGAGCGAACTGCCACAGGGCCTGCCCCTCGTCGCTGAGCGTGAAGCGGATGAAGCGGCGGGCGAGTTCTGGGTTTGGCGCGCCGCGCAGCAGCGAGACCGGATCCGCGTCGATGTAGACCTCCCCCGCCGGATCGATGTAGCCGACGCGGCCCGTCTCTGGGGTTTCGCCCGGCTGCAAAAGGCACTGGGCCTGCCCGCGGCCGTAAAAATCGATCGCGACCCCTGCCAGGGCCTCACCCTGACCGACATCGATGGGCGGCATGGTGGATGAGGAGGAGAAGTAGCGGGCGTTGGCGGCCATTTCGCGCAGGACGCGCCAGCCGGGTTCCCAACCCTGACGGTTGAGGATGCTGTCATACAGCGTGGCGACGGAGCCCGATTGGCGCGCGTCCGCCATGGCGAGCAGGCCGGCATACGCGGGGTGGCCGAGGTCGGCGAACCGCCGCGGCTCTTCATGACCGATCCGCGCGAGAAGGGCGCGGTTGTAGACGATGCCGAATCCGGAGAGTGCAGTCCCCAGCCAGTGCTGGGCCGGGTCGTAGAGCTTCTCAGCGCCGATGGCGTTCTCGCCGTACCACTCGGTGAGCTCCGCGGACGAGAAACCGGCAGGTACAGAGACGCTGAGCTGTACCGCCCGGGGCTTGCCATCTGGACCCGGGGGCAGGGCATACGCCACCCCGCGCGGGTCCTTCAGCCGGCCATGGTCAAAGGACCCGCCGCCAAGCATGAGATCGAACGCGCCGCTCCCTTCCGGAAAGAACTCGTCCGCCCGATACGCCGGGTCGTCAAGGGCGGCTGGGTTTGACCGGCGCAGGCCGTCCATGGCGCGGGTGAGCAGCGCGCCGTACTGGGCCTGGAGGAGCTTGATGATCTCGGTGGTGCCGCCGGGTTGACGCCAGTCCACAACCACGGGCTCGCCATGCACACGCAGGTGCCAACTGGCGAACGCGCGCCCGAACTCATCGCGGATCTGCTGAACGTGGGGCGTGACGATGATGAGCCGCGCAGCGGGGCGCGACGGGTCGGTGCCTGTGGGGCTCGCTTCCGAGGAGCGCGAGAGCGCAAGCCGGACCACGAGGGGCGCGCCGATGATGAAGGCGAAGACAACGAGGATGAGCCAGCGGGGCTTGAGCACGCGACAGAGCTCAGGTGGTGACGCGGGTACGCATGTTGTCGAGGGCGTTCATGAAGTTGATGTAGGCGTCGTAGGGGCTCTCGTAGGGAGAGAAGTACTTGTGCACGTCGCCGTCGGCCCAGTACTTCGTACACATGTAGTAGAAGTGGTCACTGGTTGTGAGTTTGCGCCAGTCCTCCAAGGCGTGCCCGGCCTCGGTCTTCTCGTGGTCGCTGCCGGTCTTCTCCGCCTTGACGATGCGCTGCTTGACAAGCCGCTCGATGCGGTATGTCTCGTTCAGCGCGTTCGACTGCATGGCATTGCCGAGCCAGGCGGAGAGGTCGCGCTCGGTATCGGCCCAACTGATCACATGGGGCACGTCGTAATCACCCACGGAGTCATAGCGCGTGAGGGCTTCGCTGGGCGTGGCGAAGTCATTGTGCCCGGGGTTGACATCGAAGATCTTCTCCGGCAGCACGTCGAGGAACTTGAAGATCCCCGTGTCGGCCCACTGGTGCTCGCCGAAGGTCTCGTAGTCCATGAACAGGTTGCAGAGATAGCCGTTGCCGTTGATCTGGTTCACCCAGGTGGCGAACCGCTCGGCCGAGAGGGGCCACTCGCTCCAGCCGCGGTTGCTGAAGCGGAAAGCGATGTCGTCCGAGAGGCGGTAGTTCTTGAGCAGGAGCCCAAAGGGCTTGCCGTGCGGTCCGTTGCCGGCGCCCGGGGGGCGATAGACAAAGTTGGGGGAGCGGTAGCCGAGAAGGTGATCGGCGCCCTCGCAGATCGCCCCCAGGAAGCGGGGCTTCCCGTCCTTGCCCGGCATCGTCGAGATGGCGTTTCCGACGTCGTTGCTGTAGATCAGTTCGGTGTTGCGGAAGACCTTGGGCGTCTGCCCGAAGAGCTCCTGCATGCGACGGGTGTGGCGGTCCACCTGAGCCGTGAACTCCTCACGCGAATAGAGGAAACTCAGCGAGTGGTAGTAGGTCTCGGCCAGGAACTCACAGCACCCGGTGTCCGCCAGCCGCTTGAAGATGTCGATGACATCCGGGGTGAACTCCTGCCACTGGTCAAGCACTGTGCCGGTGATGGCGTAGGCGACCTTGAAGCGGCCCTTGTGGCGCTTGACGAGGTCGAGAATGAGGTTGGTCGTGGGGCGATAGCACTTCTCGGCGATCTTGTGGCAGATCTCCCCGTTCTTCTGGCTGTCAAAGTAGAACGGGTCAGAGTCAAAGACGGAGTACCGGCGGAGCCGGAAGGGCTGGTGAATCTGGAAGTAGAAGACGACGGAGGCCATGGGTGGGCGAGTGTACCCCGTGCGGGCCCCGACCGCAGCCGTGCACGGTTGGTTGGCGGGCGCAAAGATCGCGCTTCGGGGCGATCCCGGGGGCGGTCTGCGGCCACTCGCCTATCTGAATGTTGTCACGCCGACGCTTTGCGCTGCACGCGCAGGTCCGCAAGCTTCCGACGCGTCTTCACGTCGACCTCGTCGATCACGAACTCCATGCCGCGGCTCTCGCCCTCCGGGAGGTCGTACATCAGATCGATCATGACCTCCTCCATCACGGCGCGAAGGCCGCGGGCGCCGGTTTCGCGCTTGATGGCCTTGTTGGCGATGGCGCGGAGGGCGGCAGGGGTGAAGCTGAGGGTGGCGCCCTCCATCGCGAACTGGTGCTGGTACTGCCGCACGAGGGCGTTCTTGGGCTCGGTGAGGATGTTGACCATCCCCTCGACCGTCATGGGCATGAGCGGGGCGAGGACCGGGAGGCGGCCGACGAACTCCGGGATCATGCCGAACTCGACGAGGTCGTCGGGCTGGACCTGGGCGAGCAGGGTCTGCCGCTCGACCTGGGCGTCGGCCTCGGGGGCCATGTCGGTGAAGCCGATGCGGGCTTTGCCGACGCGGCGGCGGATGATGTCCTCAAGCCCAACGAAGGTGCCGCCGCAGATAAAGAGGATGTTCGAGGTATCGAGCTGGATGTATTGCTGCTCGGGGTGCTTGCGCCCGCCCTGGGGGGGGACATTGGCGACGGTGCCTTCGAGCATCTTCAGGAGGGCCTGCTGCACGCCCTCGCCCGACACGTCGCGGGTGATGCTGACGTTGCTGCTGGTCTTGCCGATCTTGTCGATCTCGTCAATGTAGATGATGCCGCGCTGAGCGGATTCGAGGTCAAAGTCTGCGTTCTGGAGGAGTTTCAGGAGGAGATTCTCGACGTCCTCACCGACATACCCGGCCTCGGTCAGCGTGGTGGCATCGCCGATCGCGAAGGGGACCTTCAGAATGCGAGCCAGCGTCTTGGCCATCAGCGTCTTGCCCGAGCCGGTCGGCCCGATGAGCAGGATGTTGCTCTTGTCGAGCTCGATCCCCGCGGCTTCTTTGTCGGTGGTCAGCCGCTTGTAGTGGCTGTGGACCGCCACCGAGAGCGCGCGCTTGGCCTGGTGCTGGCCGATGACATACTGGTCCAGGAACTCCTTGATCTGGCGCGGGGCCGGGATCTCCGAGAAGACCGGGCCCGTGGTGCCGACGCGCTTGCGTTCCTGCTTGAAGATATTCTGGCAGAGGTCGGTGCAGTTGGTGCAGATGTAAACGTCGTTGGGACCCTCCACCATGGGGCCGACCTCGCGGCTGGTCTTGCCGCAGAAGGAGCAGGTGGTGAGGCGGCGACCCCGGAATCCCTTGGTATCGTCGGTGGTGTTGGTCGGGGGCATGCGCCTCTGGCTCCGTCGGCGGGTGAATGTTCTCTCGTTGGGCCGGGGCGTCCTCGCCCAGACCGCGCGCAGAGTGCGACTGCGCACGGAGAGTCTATCGGCGATATCGGGGCTTGTCGTGAGGGCGCGGAAGGTCCACTTTTTGACCGCATCGGGGACGATGGTCGCCTCTGCCGCGAGCCCCAAAAGCGGCACAAACCGCAGAACCAAGGTGACTTCCTGCGATGGTGCGGCGCGGGCAATCGCCCGGATCGCGCTGGCGTTCGCAGTTACACGCCCGAAGAATCTGGCGGGTTCCGGCCGCGGCCCTCCCGGCGGCGGGCGTTGTCAATGGCCGCGTCGATCGCTGATGAGCCGTTGCGAGGGGAGCGATCGGGGGCGGTGGGCCCCGGTTGGCCGCGCAGGCGCGTGGCGAGCCCGGCCTTGGCAGCGTCGAACTCCGCCTGCGAGATGCGGCCGTCGCGGAGCATGGTGCGCATGCTCTCCATGAGACCGACGGAGGTTGCCTCGGCCTTCTCCTTGGCCATCCAGCGGCGGCGCATGGCCAGAACCACCACCGTGCCGATGATCACAGAGAGGACAAGGAGGCCGACCGTCAGAAAAAGCTCGCCGGGCGAGGTCCGTTCGGCCAAAATCGCTGCCGGGGTCAGGAAGCTCGTCGTTGTGGCCGGTGTCGGCATGGGGGTCTGTGAGGAGCGTCAGCCCGGTCCTTGCCGGGCGCGACCTGAACGCACCCAAACAAGTGGGTCAAGAGTTGCCAGACGCGATGGCGTCGCGCAGCGGAAGGATCAGTTGGGGAATGACCTTGGTCTCAAGGAGTCTTTCGCCCGTCGTGGTCAGGGACTTGAAGACGGCGGGAAGCTGAGCGATATCGTCAATGGGGCCATCGCGACGGATGGTCAGAAAGATGGTGAGCGGTTCGGGCTGAACATCCGGCTTGTCGCCAGCGTCCTTGTCGGGGGTCCAGACGCGCCCACCATGGGCGCGGCCGACGGGCGGGCGGGTCTTGACCTGGAAGGACGCAAGGAGTTCCGCCCCATCTGCATCGGGGATCGAAATCCCGATGACGGGTTGGCAATCTGACGGCGACGCACCCTTGATCGAAACGAGCGCGGCGAGGGGCGAGCCGGCGAAGAGCGTCTCACAGACGATCTGATCGTGATTGCCGGAACTGAGCAGGTCGAAGCCGTAGACGAGTTCGAGGTACTCGACATCGAGCGGGCTGAGGGCAAGAAAATAAGGCGCGAGCTCGAGAGCGCCCTTGTGAACGGCGTACGCATCCTTGGTCGAAGGGGGGTTGACCACGCCGGTGCGGATGCTGGTACGGCGGAGCGACATCCATGACTGGTGGCCGCTCTTCATTTCGGACTCAAGCGCGAGCTCGGCGTTGGAGCGGCGGAACCGCTTCATTTCCGGAAACTGCTTGCGCATCCGGTCGAACATGTTGAGAAGGGTCTCGCGCTCGGATGGCAAGTCCATCTTGAGTTCGAGGCGCTGGTTGACGTAGAAGTCGGCGCAGAGCGCGCCAAAGTCGCTGGGCATGGTCGGTCCTTGGGGTACAACGGACTCGCGTGGGTCCGCCTGCGAGTCTATGGAAACAGGGGGCCGGAGTCGATGCGGGGGGTGTTTGTGCCCGAACCGGCCCGGCGGGTATGCCGGGGCACTTCCTCGCGCCGAAGGGTGACCGTCACGGCCCGGGGCGGGGACGTTTGCACCAGTTCAAGCGTGGCGCCCGGCCAGGCAAACGACGCGCTCCCGCCGCCGCCACGGCGGATCCGGGTGGCCACGATGCGGGTATGTCGGCGCGTGAGTTTCACGTGGGCGGCACCGACAAGCACCCGGTGGGCCCGGCGCAGGAGGTGCTCGATCACCGGCGGCGCCAGTGTCGCGAGTGCTGCGCCTTCGAAGGTGATGCAGGCGACCGCCCCACCTCTGCGGGTCGTTCGTCGCGTCGCCCAGGCAGGGGCGGCGGCGGCGGCGAGCATGCGCTCAAGGTTGGCAAACATCGCTGCGGACTCGACGGCCCGTTCCGCCGCCCGTGGGGCGATCTTCAGAAGCGGCGGAAGGACCGTCGCCCGGAGTGCGGCTCGGGTCCGGGTGGTGTCAGCATTGGTCGCGTCCTCCTGCCACGTCCACCCCGATTCCCGGCAGAGGTCCCGGGCCGCTTCCGGCGAGACGCGGAGCATGGGCCGGATGAGCGTGATCGGCGCCGAGAGTGCAAGCGGTTGACGAGCGGGGCCGGCCCGCGAGCCCTCTGCACTCACCGAGTAATCCACCTGCGGAAACGGGCTCGCGCCGAGCGGACGCCGTGCAACGATTCCACGCAGACCGCCGGGCCCTGAGCCGCGGATCAACCGCATGATCAGGGTCTCAAGTTGATCCGCAGAGTGGTGGGCGGTGGCGACGAATGAACAACCGGACCGCACGGCGAGCTCTCGAAGGGCCGCGTACCGAGCGCGACGGGCGTTCGCCTCCGCATTCCCCGGGAGAGCCGCGATCGCGACCCGAGCGCTCGCAAAGGGGAGACCGAGCCCGGCCGCGAGTGCGGCGGTGGCGGCACAGTCGGCCTCGCACTCTGCGACCGGCCGGAGGTCATGCAGAACGTGAGCGATCACGACATCACGAGTGAGGGCCGCGAAGGCAATCGCGAGGGCCGACGAATCCGCCCCCCCACTGCACGCGACCAGCACCGAAGCCCCTGACCCAGCGGTGAGCGTGCGCCAGCCCGCGGCGACAACGGCCACCGTGTGGTGGCGCGTGCTGGGGAGCCGGATCACCCCAGCGGCGAAAACCGGCGGGGAGGGTGGCAGGTTCGAGAGCGGGCGATTCAACGCCGGCTTGTGCATGGCCCGATGATAAACCGACCATGTCCGAGCCCCCGGCAAACCCCAGCGACCTTCCATCCTCCCCTCCACCTCCCCAACCTGCCACGACCAGCGTGCCCGGGCCGGTGCCGAATCCCATGGCGGCCGTCGAGGGGCGTGCCCAAGCCCCCCAGCAGGGCGTCTTCGGTACGAACATGCCCGGGTGGGTTCCGTTCATGGTGGTCGTGGTCGGCTTCGTGTTGCTGTGGACCGGCCTGCGCAAGCGGCACAAGACCCTTGCTCGGGGGGAACAGGAACTCCTCGCCGCGGCGGGGGCCGTGCGTCAACTGCCGCGCCCGCCCCTGAACAGCCGCCCGTCGGTCGGCCATTCGGCCCAGGATGGCCATGACCTGCGAGCCGCGGCGGAGGAGGCCATCGCACGACTCGACGACAAGGCGGCGGTCCTGCAGCGGCTGATCCGGGAAGCGGACACGCGGATCGCGCGCCTCGAGCGCGGATCACACTCGACCGGGGCGCGGTTCGAAGCGACCGAAGAACGGGAACGCGGCGAATCCCCGGCGGACCTTGCCCATGACCCGATGGTGCGCGAGATCTACGCCCTCGCGGATCAGGGGCTGAACAACACGCAGATTGCCAAGCGGCTGGGCCAGCACCAAGGGCATGTCGGGCTTGTGCTGGCGCTGCGGCGGTGAACCGGCCCGGGTCTACACGGCTTTCCGCCGGGCGGCATCGAGCGCGAGAATCTCGAACATGACCGTGGCCGCAAGGAGCGCGGTGATGCCCGCAGGGTCGCGGTCAGGGAGCACCTCCACGACATCCGCCCCCACAAGGTTCACTCCTTGGAGCATGCGGAGCAGCGCGAGGGCCTCAGCGGAGGTGAGACCGCCACAGGCAGGCGTGCCGGTGCCGGGAGCGAAGGCGGGGTCCACCACATCAATGTCAAAGGAGAGATAGGTCTCCATTCCAGCAAGGCGCCGGACGAACTCCGCGAGCGTGGTCTGCCCCGCACCGCTGGTGAGGTCTGTCTGCGAGATGATCGTCACGCCCCGGGACTGGGCAAACTCAAGATCCGCGGGGCTGTTGAGCTGGCCTTTGATGCCGATGCTGACCATCTTCTGCGGGTTGATGAGGCCTTCCTCGATGGCGCGGCGGAAAGGAGACGCATGCCCCCAGCGACTCCCCCACACGGCATCCACGGTATCAAGATGCGAATCAAAGTGGATGCAGCCGAGCCCGCCGGCGGGTTCTGCCCGGCGGGCGTAGGTGGCGCGGATATTCGCGTAGGCGATCGAATGATCCCCGCCCACGGCGAGCAGTTTGGCGTGGGCCGGGTCGGGCTCGTCGATCCCCGCCGCGAAGTCGCTGACCAGTTCAAGCGTCGCCGGAATCTCATAGGGCGAGACGGGTGCATCACCGGCATCGGCGATGCTGAGCACTTCGCAGACATCGACCGCGTGCTCAGGGGAATACCGCTTGATGTATTGTGAGGCCTCGCGAATGGCGCGGGGGCCGAAGCGAGCGCCGGGGCGGAAGGTCACGCCGCCGTCAAAGGGCACGCCGAAGAGGGCCCAATCCACGGGACGGTGCTCGGGCAGGACATCCTCGAGCCGTGGGTAACGACAGAAAGTCGCGATGCCGGCGAAACGGGGCGAGACACGGGCATCGGGCAGAATGGTTCGGGGAGTGCGGGACATGATCGGGCGAGTTTATCCTGCGCCGGGTTGAAAGCCGGCCGAGAAATTGCCAAGAATGGGCACGACCGACTGCTCGCATCGGAGGTGCTCCCTTGTCGCAACAGAGTGCAACGGCAAACCCGTACGCGGCGTGGGGGGAGGGCCACGGACGAACCCCGGGCGACGGCGTGACCGTCGGCGCGGCCCTCAGCGCTGGCTGGACGTCGTTGCTCTCGCAATACGGGGTGCTGGTGGGTGCAACCGTCACCGTGTACCTCGCGACCTTTGTCGCCGGACTCGTGCTGGGGCCTTTGGGCTCGATCGTCCAGTTCTTCCTTTCGCCATTGATCCTCGGGGTCACCTATATCTACGTCCGGGCGGCCCGTGGGGAGAAGGTGGAGTTCGCGCAGGCGTTTGAAGGGCTGCAGCACTACGGCTCGCTGCTGCTGCTCTACCTGCTGTACGGGGCGGGGACGGTCGTTCTACTGATTCCAGCGTTGGCCGTGGTGGGGATCGTGACTTTCAGCATGTCGGGCCCGCAGGCCGACCTCATGGCCATGGTCATCGTCCTCTGCGTGCTGGCGGTCTTCAGCATGCTGGCGTATTTCTACCTCTATGCCCGGCTGGGTTTCGCGCCGATGCTGGTCATGGACCCCCGCCTGAACGGGATCGGGGCGATCGATGGGCTCCGCGAGTCCTGGCGCATGACGGCCCACGACGGTGTCCCGATCTTCGGGCTCATGCTCGTCTGTGGGGTGCTCAACCTGGTCGGCACGCTGCTGTTCATTCTCCCGTCGATCCTGCTCACCGGGCCACTCTCCTTCAGTGCCTCCGGCGTCGTGTACGCCCAGCTTCGGCGGAGAATCGACGGCGATTCGGGGTCGAACTGCCAGTGCTGCGGATATGACCTGCGGGCCACGCCGAGTGCTGTGGTCTGCCCGGAGTGCGGGGCCGCTCCGAAGAGCCCACGCCCTTCAACGTCCTGAAGGGCCACCACTCAGCCACCCATCCTCAAACCGCATCCCCTCCGCGATCGTCGCGACCGAGCCGCGTTCGAGCATCGCAGCGACGGGATACGCGCAGTAGTCAAGCGCGAAAGACCCGGCCGGGCGGTGGTTGCCGCTCTGGCCCAGGCCGCCGAAGGGGAGTTTGCTGCTCGCCCCCGCGGTGCCGGTGTTGATGTTCAGGCATCCGGCGCGGCACTCGACAAGGAACCGATCGTGGAGCGCGCTGTCGGCCGAGAAGAGCGACGCGGCGAGCCCGAACCGGGTAGCGTTGGCCTGGTCAAGCGCATCATCAAAGTCCCGAGCCGTGGAGACGCGCAGCAGGGGGCCGAAGATCTCGACATCGCGTGCCGCACTCCCCGCCGATGCGGAGAGTTCAAAGCGATCAACGCGCATGAGACCGGGGGAAAGGTAATGACCGCCGTCATTGTCAATGGTGGTGGGCGGAACGATGACCTGCGCGTCGGTGGCGGTGCGGGCAAAGTCGAGCACGGCCTGGCGCGCGGGGGCCGAGATCAAGGGACCCATGAAGACCGGGTGCGAGGCCCGCGGGTCGCCCACGATGAGGTTGCTCGCGGCCTTGGCGATTGCGGGGATAAGCCGACCGGCGACCGACTCATGCACGATGGCGCGGCGGGTCGACGTGCAGCGCTGGCCGGCGGTGTTGAACGCGCAGCGGACGATCTCGATGGCCGCCTGGCGCAGGTCCGCATCGGGCATCACGATCGCCGGGTTGCTCCCGCCGAGTTCGAGCGCGACGATTCGGCCGGGCCGGTCAAGGTTGGCCTCAAGAATCCTCCGCCCCACGGGCCATGAGCCGGTGAAGGCGATGGCATCCACGCCCGGATCGGCACAGAGTGCCGCGGCGACATCAGCGCCGCCGTGGACGAGGTTCACTACGCCCGCCCCTGCCCCCGACCCCCCGGGGCCAAGCTCAAGATCGATCGCGCTCGAGAGGAGTTCCGCCAGCAACTGGCCGACAGCGGGGGACTTGTCGCTCGGCTTGAAGACCACGGTGTTGCCCGCAAGCAGGGCAGGGACGATGTGCCCATTGGGGAGGTGAGCGGGGAAGTTGAAGGGCCCGATGACGGCCATGACGCCGTGCGGCCGAAAGAGGCAGCGCCCATCGCGCGAAGGTGAGAGCCCGAGCGAAAAGGGCGTGACGCGGTGAAGGCCCCCCTCTGGAGCGGGGTCGAGGGTGATGTCCACTTTGGCCGCGAGCAGCGCGGCCTCCTGCCGGCACTCCCAAAGCACCTTGCCCACCTCATCGCACAAGAGCCCGGCGACGTCACCGGCGCGGGCGGCGGCCAGGTCGCGATATCGCCGCAGCACCGCCGCGCGGCGCTCCAGCGGAAGCCCTGACCACGCCGGAAGGGCGGCCCGAGCCGCGGCGATTGCCCCGTGAACATCGGCCACCTTCGGCGTGCCCGACCAGACGACCTGGGCAGGGTGCGCGGGGTTGAAGGAACGGAGCGCGTCGCCGGGGATCGGCCTCCAGCGCCCACCCACAAGGTTCGCACCAGCGATGGTCATGGTGTGGCTCACAGACGACCCCACAGCCGCGTTCAACGTTGAGACCCGCCCGCCGCACCCTTCTGCCTGCGCCGCGCGGGCTTGCGGGCTGTAGAGGCCGCGGCTTTCGCGGGCGCCACGGAGGGCACGGGGTCCTTGTCGGTGGGTGTGTGACCGATCTCCATGCCGACTTTGGCGCAGAGCGCCTCAAAGACGGGCCGGGGAAGAATGATCCTGCCGGCACGGTCGGTATCGCAGTCGGTCTGCATGGCCCGGAACTCGCCGTCATCGTCGAGCGTGCTGACCAGTGCGCGGGCCGGGAGCGAATCACTCCCCGCGGGCGCGGGTTCGCCCAGGCGCAGGCGGCGGGTGGCCCGGACCATGGCGATCTCGTCCATCATCGCCTCAAGGTGCGGGCCGCCATCGAAGGGGTCCACGCGCATGTGATACCGGAAGCCCATTTTCTCGAGCATGCGCCGGGCAGGAACGGTCTCCGGGCCCACGGTCCCCACCACGGCCCGCGCCTCGGGGGCGATAAGCGTCAGGTAGATGTCGTCCTGCGGAAAGAGCGTGAGGATGAACTCCTT
>JBQTIJ010000123.1:0-7331 GCA_052388255.1 Phycisphaerales bacterium | reverse complement strand
GCAGGCCCGCACGTCGGGCCTGCTTTGTTTTGGGCCCATCTACACTCGCTCCGACCATGAGCGGAGCCCTCCCACCATCGACCCCTGATCCCGGGCCCCTCCCGCCCCCCACCGTCCCATCGCCCTCTGCACCGCGCCGCCGCGGCCGGCGCTGGGCCATCTGGCTGCTTTCGATCGCCGCCTGCCTCGTCGTCACGGCGGAACTTGTGGCCCGGTTCGTCCTTCGCCTTGGCGACCCGCCGCTCTACATGGCGGATGAGACGATCGAATACCGCATGGTGCCGTCGCGGACGTATCACCGCTTCTACGCCGTGAGCACGTACAACCAGTGGTCCATGCGCTCGCCCGAGTTCGGCCAGAAGAAGGCCGACCCGCGCGAGTTCCGCATCCTCGTCATCGGCGACAGCGTCGTGAACGGCGGCCCGCAGACTGATCAATCTCAACTGGCGACCGAACTCATGGGGCCGAACCTGAGCGCCACTATGGGCCGGCCCGTCGTCATCGCCAACATCTCCTGCGGCTCGTGGGGGCCGCCGAACATGCAGGCATACCTCGAAAAGTTCGGCACCTTCGAGGCCGATGTGGCGGTCATCGTTCTGAACCATGAGGACGCCGCGGATGTTCCGACCTTCACCCCCTTGACAGCCGACTTCCCCACCCGCACGCCCATCCTCGCGCTGGAGGAAGCCCTCTTTCGCTACATCCCGCTCTACTTCTCATCCCGCTCTTCCGCCGCCTCCACCCCGGCCCTCACGCGCACCCCAGAGAACCTTGAGCGCGACACTCGCATTGCCCTCGATTCCCTCCGCGCCATCATCGATCGCCTCCGCGCCGCCAACATCAAAGTCGCCGTCGTCCTGCACGCCGCACAGACCGAACTCAAGACCGACCCCCTCCCCGGCACGAAGCGCCTGAGCGCCACCCTCCGCGAGCTCGGCGTCCCCACCATCAACGACACCCAGGCCATGCTCGCCGCCACCACCGCCGGCCAGAGCCCCTATCGCGACGACATCCACCTTCTCCCCGCGGGCCAGGCCGTCCTCTCGCGCCAGATCCTCGACGCCATTCAGGCGGCGCGATAAGCGATTTGTCATTTTTCTTGCCCCTGCTCGCTGCGCCGACGCCCTCGCCGACGCCCTGCGCAACGCCGCCGAGTCCGACCTCGATTGATCCCTCCCAGCCCCCTTTGCGGCGGATGCTCCACCCTCCTTCAGCCGATAGCTCTTGTGGGCGGTCCCTCCGTTCACCCTGTCCCCCCTCGTCCTCCTGTTCCCCCCCGTCCCGTCGCGGCGGGTCTTCTCTGGCTAACATTCATCCATTCATCCGCATAAACGGATGATCCCGCGGCGGAGTCGTCCTCATGCCCAGCTCCTTCGAACATCACCTCAGGAACCGTGTCCTCGTCTTCGACGGCGCGATGGGCACCAGCATCTTTCAGCGCCACCTCTCGATCGAGCGAGACTACTGCGGCTGCGAGAACTGCACCGACATCCTCGTCAAGACCCGCCCGGATGTCATTCAGGAGATCCACGAGTCGTTCCTTGCCGCCGGGGCCGACTGCGTCGAGACCGATTCCTTCGGGGCCAACAAGCTCGTGCTCGGGGAGTTCAACCTCACGCCAGAGACCTACGCGCTGAACAAGATGGCCGCGGAGGTGGCCCGGGCCGCTTGTGAACGTCACTCCACCTCGGACAAGCCCCGGTTCGTGGCGGGCTCGATGGGACCAGGGACGAAGCTCATCACCCTCGGGCACACGCACTGGGAGGAGCTCTTTGACAGTTACCGCGAGCAGGTCCGCGGGCTGCTTGATGGCGGCGTGGATGTGCTGCTGCTCGAGACCTGCCAGGACGTGCTGCAGATCAAGTGCGCGCTCAACGCCATCCTCGCGGCGATGGACGAGAAGGGCACCACGCCGCAGCGCGTGCCCATCATGGTCTCGGTCACGATCGAGACCACCGGCACCATGCTCGTCGGCTCGAACATCGAGGCCGTGCGCTCGGCCCTCGCGGGGTATCCGATCCTCTCGCTGGGGCTCAACTGCGCCACCGGGCCGACCGAGATGGCCGAGCATGTCGGCTACCTCGGGCGGGCGTGGGGTGAGCTCGGCGCGAGCGATGCGCGGGTCGTCTCGTGCATGCCCAACGCGGGGCTGCCCGTGCTGGTCGAGGGCCGCACCGAATATCCGCTCGCCCCGCAGCCCTTTGTCGAGGCGATGCAGAAGTTCATGCAGCGCGACGGGGTCCGCATCGTGGGCGGGTGCTGCGGCACCACGCCCGAGCACATCGGCCTGCTCGCCAAGGCCGCGGTGGAGGTCGGCCGCAGCCGCCCGGGCCCGACCGTGACGGTCGCGCCCCCCGCGCCCGGGGTCACCTCGCTCTTTTCCCCGACAGACTATCGCCAGGACAACTCGCTGCTCATCATCGGCGAGCGCATGAACTCCTCGGGGAGCCGCAAGTTCAAGCAGCTCCTTGAGGCAGAGGACTGGGACGGCATCGTCTCGCTGGCGCGCGAGCAGGTGCGGCACGACTCGGCCCACGTGCTCGACCTGAACGTCGACTACGCCGGACGCGACAACCCGCGCGACATGCGCGAGGTCGTCAGCCGCGTCGTTCGGCAGGTCGATTGCCCCCTGATGCTCGACAGCACACAGCCCGCGACAATCGAGGCGGGGCTGAAGCTCGCGGGGGGCAAGTGCATCATCAACTCGGCGAACTTTGAGGACGGCGAGCACAAGTTTGACGAAGTCTGCCGCCTGGCCCGGACGTATGGCGCGGCCCTCGTCGTCGGCTCGATCGACGAGGACAAAGAAGCGTCGATGGCCCGCACCGCGGAGCGCAAACTGGCCATCGCGCAGCGGGCCTTTGACCGGGCCACGCGCGTCCATGGCATGCACCCGGCGGACCTGCTCTTTGATCCGCTCGTTCTCCCCATCAGCACGGGCATGGAGAGCGACCGCCGCAGCGGGCTCGAGACCATCGAGGGCGTGCGCCGCATCTCCGCCACCCTCCCCGAATGCCAGACCACCGTCGGGCTCTCGAACGTCTCCTTCGGCCTCAAGCCCGCGGCACGGGTGGCGCTCAACTCGGCCTTCCTGCACGAACTGCGCCAGGCCGGGCTGACGAGCGCGATCCTGCACTTCTCGAAGATCCTGCCGCGGAACAAGATCCCGCAGGAACAGTGGGCGGCGGCCCTTGACCTGATCTATGACCGGCGCGAGCAGGGTGACCCTCTGGCCCGATTCATCGACCTCTTCAAGGACGTGCAGGCAACGGCCGCGGCTCGCGAACAGCGCACGCTGACCCTTGAAGAACGGCTGCAGCGCCACATCATCGACGGCGAAAAGGAAGGGCTGCCCCAGACGCTGCAGGAGGCCCTGGCCAAGTACAAGCCCCTCGACATCATCAACGACCACTTGCTGGCGGGGATGAAGGAAGTGGGCGAGCTCTTTGGTTCGGGGCAGATGCAGCTTCCCTTTGTGCTGCAATCGGCCGAGACGATGAAGGGGGCGGTGGCGTTCCTCGAGCCCTTCATGCAGAAGTCCGAGGGGCAGACCAAGGGCAAGATCGTGCTCGCCACCGTGAAGGGTGACGTACACGACATCGGCAAGAACCTTGTCGACATCATCCTGACCAACAACGGCTACACCGTGTACAACATCGGCATCAAGCAGCCGGTGGCCGAGATCATCGCCAAGTGGAAGGAGACCGGCGCGGACGCCATCGGCCTCTCCGGCCTGCTCGTCAAGAGCGTGAACGTGATGGAGGAGAACCTGCGCGAGTTCAGTGGGCAGGGGATGAACACGCCTGTGCTGCTGGGCGGCGCGGCCCTGACGCGGCACTATTGCGAGGGCCACCTGCGCACGCTCTATCCGAGCGGCGTCTTCTATGGCAAGGACGCCTTCGAGGGCCTCCGCACCATGGACCTCATCACCACCGGGCGCAGCGGTGAACTCAACAGCGAGATCGACGACCGGCTGGGCAAGCGCACCCGCGCCGAAGAGACCATCGCCCAGAACCGGGCCGAACAGGCCCGGCGCGTCGAGGCCTTTGAGCAAGGCAAGGCGGCCCGGGCGGGCACCACGGTCGCCGCGCCGATGCGGAGCGACACGGCGAGCGATGTGCCCATCCCCCGCGCCCCCTTCTGGGGCTCGCGCGTGGTCACCGAGATCGATCTTGACCAGGTCTACGCCTTCGTGAACCGGATCGCGCTCTTCCGCGGGCAGTGGCAGTTCAAGAAAGGCGCGATGAGCGACGAGTCCTTCGACGCGCAGCTTGAGGACAAGGTGGAGGGGATCTTCCGCCGCCTCTCGGCCCAGTGCAAGAGCGAGCGCATCCTGCGCCCCGCGGTTGTTTATGGCTACTTCCCCTGCGCCGCGGAAGGGGATGACCTCATCGTTTATGACCCCGAGAATCCGGAGGCGCGGCGCGAGATCGAACGCTTCACCTTCCCGCGGCAAGAGGGACAGAAGCGGCTCTGCATCAGCGACTTCTTCCGCCCGTGCGAGCGCGGGGAACTTGATGTGCTCCCGCTGCACTGCGTCACCATGGGCCGGGCCGTGACCGAGGCGGCCCAGGCCCTCTTCGCCCGCAACGACTACACCGAGTACCTCTACCTGCACGGCATGGGCGTCGAATGCGCCGAGGCCCTCGCGGAACTCTGGCACAAGCGCATCCGCCAAGAGCTCGGCATCGCCGGCGAGGACTCGCCCCGCGTGCGCGAACTCTTCACCCAGAAGTACCGCGGCAGCCGCTACTCCTTCGGCTACCCCGCCTGCCCGGACATGAGCGATCAGGAAAAGCTCTTCCGCCTGCTGCGCCCGGAGCGCATCGGCTGCGAACTCACGGACAACTTCCAGATTGTCCCGGAGCAGAGCACGAGCGCGGTGATCGTGCACCACCCCGCCGCCAAGTACTTCAACGTGTGAGGCCGGGCCGCTCGCTCAGCGCCTTGCCCGCCGGAACCAGAACGCGCAGGCGAGGGCACTGAGCGTCAGCGCACCGGGTGTGGGGATGGTAAAGGTGTACTCAGCCGCCCCGGCCGGACCATCAGGAAGCGTGAAGAGCACCACTGAGCCATCGGCGAAGCTCAGCGTGAGCACCGCGTTCGGAGCTGGCCCGTTGTTGAAGAGGATGGTGCGCGAGTCGGCCTGGAAGGTGCCGTCGTCGTTGTCGATATCAAACTGCCCGCGGAACGAGGCGCCGCCGCCGAAACCCGTGAAGTCGTACGTGAAGGCATCGGGCCCCGCGCCGTCTTGGACGCGGTCGCCCTCGATCAGGAGTGCCATCTCCAGGCCCGTACCGCCGAAAAAAACCTCCCGATCCTCATAGACCTGGTCAAAGTTCCACACCGGGTTGCCGACCGTGAGCGACATCCGGGTCAGGCCGGTGCCCGCAAGGTTCGTGAGCACGAACTCGACTGTGTTGAAGGGCAGGTCCATGCCCGATTCGTCGCCATCCCGGAGCGCCAGCGTCGCCACCGGCTGAGCCGACGCGACCGCAATGGGCGCGGCCACGCAGACCGCCGCCATGCCATTTCGAATGTTCATCGATCCTTCCCTTCTCATCCCCGGCCTGCGGGGTGGGCCCCGAGCCAGCGACACTCACCCCAAGGATAGGAAGCAACGCGCCCGTTGCTGTTGGAAAAACCCCTCACCGTTTCAGCCGCGCCAGCACCTTCTTCGCCATCGCTTCGGCCGTCGCCACCTCCGCCACCGCGACATCATCCGCGCCGGAGGCCGCGGCTTGAAAGGCGGTGCTCAGGAACCCGGCCCGGGCGATGACGAACCAGGGCGGCGACACGATCCGCCGCCCACGGCACCGACATACCCGACAACATGGGTTCTCCGCGCGAAAACCCCCCCTTGCCGATCCCGAGAGGGCGAGTACACTGGATTGACAGGTTCTTCATGATGAGCGACAAAACATGAAATCACCAAATGTGGCGTGGCTTAAGTACGCGTTACCCTTGCTCTCACTTTGCGCGCCAGCTTGGGCACAGGAGTGCACTTCTTGGGTCCGAGTGATCTCTGGCTCGCTGCCCGCTCCGCGCTTCGCGCATTCCATGACCTTCGACGATTCTCGGGGACGGGTGGTGATGTTTGGGGGCACGCTGGGCGGCATCAACTCAAGCCAACCTCTCGGTGAACTCTGGACATTCCGACCGGACGGCAATTGGGAGTTCGAGTCGTTGATCACCCCTTCCGAGCCCAGAGGAGTACATCTGGGAGTGCTGGCCTACTTACCGCGTGCAAATCAGTTGTACCAGTTTGGGAGTTTGAATCAGAACTTCAACGACACCTTGCCCCTGAGCCGGATTGTTCCAAGCCCTTCGCAAAACCCAAACTTACCCACGCAGTACCTTTGGCAATCGGTGTTGCTATCGTCTCCAACGGCGCGCGGGTACACCACGCTCACGTTCGAACCGAACACTCAACGCCTGATCCTCTTCGGCGGAATCACGGCCGCGCAGGGCGCAGCTTTTGCTTCGCCGACCAATGAGACTTGGGCGTTCAACGGTTTCAACTGGGTCGAGTTGACGCTTAACGGCCCGGCGCCTCAACCGCGCTTCGCCCATGCGGCAGCGTTCGACCCGAGCCGAGGCCGCCTTGTCGTCCTCGGCGGCCTTGACCAAAACGGTACTGCGCTCGGTGATACAATCGAGTTCGACTGGTCGTCACCGTCCTGGCGCTCGATAGTCCCGCCCACAGATCCGCGGTTCGGCGCGGCTATGGCATACGACGCCTCGCGCCGAGTGACCGTGGCTTTTGGCGGCGAGCGCAACGGGACAACGACATCCGAGGTCCTTGAGAGCCAGGGAGGGGCGTGGATGGTTCGGCAATTGCCTGGCCCTAGTCCGCGTTCGTTCTCAGCCATGGCCTACGACCCGGCACGACAGAGCATCGTTATGTTCGGCGGGCTCGGCAACAATGGTGTTGCACTCAACGACACATGGGAGCTTCGCCCGAACCCGCTCCCGATCATCACGGGTCAACCGATCCCAACTGATGTGACCGTTGGACGCCCGATCACACTCGATTGCTTGGCGCAGAGTTCGGCGACCTTGGCCTACCAGTGGAGGCGCGACGGCAACCCGCTACCTCACCAACAGCAGCCGGTGTTGCAGATTCCTTCTGCCTTGTTGAGTGATGCAGGCGTGTACGACTGCGTCGTCCACGATGGTTGTCGCAGCGTTACCTCGATGCCGGTTGTTGTTGTGGTTCGTCCGTTCTGCCGAGCGGACTTTGACCAGAACGGCATCATCTCGCCTGATGACCTTGCTGACTTCATCACCACGTTCTTTGAGCAGTGTGAGTAACTCGGATAGCGTGGACC
>JBQTIJ010000122.1:0-6240 GCA_052388255.1 Phycisphaerales bacterium | reverse complement strand
GTCCCCCGGCCGGTCGTGGTTCTCGGCAAGTACTTCGGCGCAGCCGCGGCTCTCCTCATCGCCACTTTGACGATGATCGTCTTCCTCTACATAGGTCTGCGGCACGGCATCATGTCAACCGCCCGCGATGACATTGACCAACCGGTCGTGTTCTTCGGGTTCGGGGCCGTCTTCCTCGCCATGGCGGTCGGCGTCTGGGGCAACTTCTTTTATGGGTGGCACTTCACCCAGACGGCCTCCCTCCTCCTCTTCCCCCTCGTCGTCGTCGCTTGGCTGATCATCCTGTTCATCAACAAGAACTGGCAGATCCAGAACCCCTTCCGGGATATCAAGCCCCAGATCATCGTCGCCAGTCTCTGTATCCCCTTGGCGATTCTGGTCTTAACCGCCGTAGCCACGGCCGCATCGGCCCGCCTCGGGCAGGTCATGACCATCGTTCTTTGCTTTGGGGTCTTTGTCCTCGGGCTGCTTTCCAACTATCTCCTTGCCCGCAAGGCCTTTATCAACACACCGGTCGGCCAGATCGCGGCCGCTACCCCCGAGAAGCCCCAGATGGAGGGCTTCACCAGTTTCGGGGATGTCTACCAGATCACCCTGAAGTCGATCCCTACCGGGGCCAGCGCAGCCGGAGGGTTCGCCCCTGGAAAGCCCTTCTTCTATGGGCCAAACCCCAACGGCTTTGACATGGCCGTTCCCGATTACCAGCCCTTCGCCGGAGACGTGAACGACACCGAGACCATGTTCAAACAGGGCACCCCTCCCGCCTTGGCGGTCATGGAAAGCAACGGACGGCGGCTTACGGTCCGCAACGTCGGCGCGACCCCGCTCTTGGTTGATCGCCCCCCTCAACCGGGCGACTTTGTCTTCACCAGCTACACCGAAATCAACGTCCCCTTGGCGATCGTCTGGGGGATCGTCCCCAACATGCAGGACTTCTGGCTGACGGACGCGGTGACCCAGAACCGGCCCGTTCCTGCCTCCCATTTCGCCCGAATCGCGGGGTATTCTGGAGCGCAGATCGTCGCCTTCCTTGCCCTTGCGATCATCCTCTTTCAACGGCGTGAGGTCGGCTGAGTCGATGTTCCTGTTCCGGCGGGGAGAGCGGGCCTTGGCGTAGTATCTATGGGCCGATTCCGGCCCTTCACCTCCCCCGGGCAACCCATCAGTTGAACCGGCTCCCAACGAAGGGTTCTTCATGGCATCATCCAAGAGCAGCAAGGGCAAGTCCAAAGGCGATCCCAACCAGAAGATCAAACTGGCTGTGGCCTTGGTCTGTCTTGTGGTCGCTGGCATCGCCCTCGCCTGGAACGCCGGGGCCTTCGACTTCAGCCCCACGCCCGCCGAGGTCGCCGCGCAGGAAGAGGCCGTCACCCCCCCGGAAGTGAAAGAGCAACGCAAGAAGGAAATCGAGCAGGTTCAGGAGGCCCAGCGCCAGGCCGAGCGGCGCCCGGGCACCACCAAGCACGGTGGCTGACCCTCTGTTCCTGAACCCTTGTCTCCCGATCGCGCCTGTACGATGAACCTGCTGCTTGACGGATGGACTGGCCGTTTCCGGCCGCGCACACCGCGCCCCTGATCGAGCGGCTGACACTGCTGAGGAAGACACCATGGCCAAGAGGACTGCGAACGCCGAGAAGGACCCCAAAGCAACGATCAAGGTCGCCCTCGCGATCCTCTGCTTCGTGGTGGCGGGGCTCGCGCTGGCGTGGAACGCCGGCCTGTTTGAGTCGAACCCGACCCAGCAGGAACTGGTAGCCCGCGAAGAGGCCGCCATGCCGCCCGAGCAGAAGGAAAAGCGCAAGATGGAACTCAAGAAGTCGCAGGAGATTCTTGAGGAAATGGGCAAGAAGCCCGGCTCAGTCACCGCCGGTTCGTGAGCGGGCGCGGGGCGACGTACGCTCCGCCCACCCATGCCCGGCACTCTTCCCTCGCGCCGCTTTGACCTGATCATCTGCGACATTGACGGCTGCCTCGTGGCCGAGTCGCAGCGTGCCTTTGACCTTGCGAAACTGAGCGCCGTGGCCGCGCACAACCAGCGCGCCATGGAGCGGGGTGACCGCGCCCTCGTCACGCTCTGCTCCGGGCGGCCACAGCCCTTCGTCGAGAGCATCTGCCGCCTCATCGGCAACCTGCATGTGCCGTGCGTCTGCGAGATGGGGGTGTGGCTCTATCACCCCGGCACCAACGAGTACACCATGGACCCGGCCATCACGCCCGCGCACCTTGACGCGGTGCGCGAGGCCTCGCGCTGGGCCATGCTCGAGTACGGCGGCAAGGGTGTAACGCAGCAGCCGGGAAAGGCGGCGAGTCTCACGCTCTTTCACAAGGACACGGCCTATCTGCGCTCGATCGCCCCGCGCGTGGAGGAGGAGTTCGCCCGGCGGCAGTGGCCTCTGCGTGTGAGCATGACGTGGCTCTATATCAACTGCGACCTCGCACACGTGAGCAAGGGCACGGGCCTTGACCGCATGCTCAAGGCCCTGCGCATCCCGTGCGACCGCCTCGCGGGGATCGGCGACACCACCAGCGACAAGTGCATCGCCGATCGTGTGGCCCTCTTCGCCTGCCCGGCCAACGCCCACGCGGCCATCAAGGAGCACGCGCACTACGTGGCCCGCCAACAAGAAGCCGCGGGGGTGGTGGAGATCCTCGATTACCTGAGCGCCTGACTCGGCGGGCGGACGCAGCACCAATAGACCCAGGCCATGAGCGCACCCTGCAGGGGGATGCGGACAAGGAGCATCACGGGGCCGAGCCCATGCCCGGCCACGTCTACCCGGTTGATCGCCCCCGCAATGTTCGCCGGAAGCACGCAGAGCAGGAAGACCACCAGCGACCACCCCGCCGCCCTGCGCCACCGGGGCACAAGCACACCTGCGGCCCCCGCGCACTCACACACACCGGTGAAGTAGACGAGCCAAAGGGCGAGGCCGGGCCAAGCCGCGGAGACCCACGTGGGGAAGAGAGAAACAAAGGGCTCCGGCGCTACGAAGTGGGCGATCCCCGCAAGGCCGAAGAGGACCGCGATGCCAACGCGCCCGCAGGCGGGGAGATCCGCTGGCATCCCGGCCCACCTGCGCACGCCAGCGGCAACCAGCGCAGGGAGCGCGACAATCGCGAGCAGGATCAGGAGCGGAAGGAGGAACACGGGCTCGGTGGGATCGGCCGCGAGGGCCGGGCGCGCTCACTGCCCGAAGAGGTTCTTGGGAGCGAACATGTTGTTCTGCTCGAAGTGGGCGAGGGCCTCAGGCACGGTCCGGAAGACCTTGGTCGCCGTCTCGGTGATGAACGGGCTGGGGGCCTTCTTGGGCTTCCAGACGACGTACACCTCCTTGGTGTGCTCAAAGGCGTGCTGAAGCTCGCGCTCAACACCGCTGGAAAGACCGGGGACGCCGCCGGGAAGCTCCGGAACGAGCGACACGATCATGTCGGACTGATCGATGAGCTTGAAGTCACGCATGTAGATCTGGCCATCGATATCACCCGCGATATCGAGCACCTCGCGGACGCGCACGCGGATCGGCTCCGGCCCCGCAGCGATGCTCCCGCCGAAGGTGTGGGGCGCGACCTCGAGGAACTCGCGCCCCTCTTTGGCGGCGAGGATGGCGCGGTCAAGAAGAAGTTTCTCGTCCACATCGCCGGGGTCAAAGCAGATGAAGTGCTTGGCGAGTTCCGCACGAAAGTGGTCGATCTCGGCCAGCGTGTCGGGCATGTCCACGACATGACTCATGGGGAACGAGGGATAGACCTTGCGCATGGCCGGGCGGCAGACGAGGCGGAAGAGCGTCTGCGTGGTGGGGATGTGCCGCCCGCGCGAGAGAATGGAGAAGGAGCTCCCCACCACGGCCTGGCTGAGGAGTTCGGTCGCGAGCTGCTCCTCCTCGCGCCAGACCATGCAGTCCTTGAGAGTCGCGTCGATGACGTGTTCGCCGTGAAGCCGATGGTGGACGACCTCGATGTTGTCGACGAGGCAGATGAAGTTGTCGATGTTGAGTTTGGCGATCTGGTCAAAGTCAAAGGCGGAGAAGAGCCCGTGCCGCCAGCGGAAGGTGGCGTGCGTGTTGACGATGATGTTCTTCTTGCCGGCCGACTCGGCGATGATGTCCTTGAACGCCGCCCGACGGAGGGAGTTGAGGCGCGAGATGGGAAGGTCGAGGATCTTCCCGGGGCGCACGTCGCGGGCCTCGGCATACATCATGTCGCCCACGTTGTAGAGCGCGACCTCCTCGCCCTGCTGGCCGGCAAGGTCGAGGGTCGCCTTCAGGTACGACTTCTTGTCGAGGCCGATCTGGCCGGAGATAAGCGTGCGCATGACTGAGGGTATGCGATTGTCCGTTCCGTTCAGTTCGGCCCTCGCACCCGGTGCCCAGTCGGTGCCCTGCCAGCGCCCAATCAGCACCGCGACCATGCCCCCACCGCGTCCATTGCTACCGTCTGCAAATCTTCCTGCCTCTGAACCCGCCTTCGGCCCTTCCATCGCTCATACGCCCCGGCCATTCCACCTCACCCGCCCCTCTCGCCACCCCCTCACCAACCCCGCAAACACGCACCCCCACCGTCGTCGCCTTCGCCGGTCACATGATCGATGCGCCGGGGCGGGCCGTGCCCCGCTTCCCAGCCAATGCGGAGCCCGTGGTTCAAGCGGCCATCACGCGCGCCCTTGATGAGCATGACGTCCGCGCCGGCGTGACCGCGCTCGCAGGCGGGGCGGACATTCTGTTCGCTGAGGCCCTCCTCGCCCGGCATGGCGAACTGCACCTTGTCCTGCCGCTTGAGACCGAGGCCTTCGTCGCCGAGAGCGTGCGCCGCGCGGGGGAACCGGAATGGGAGAGACGGTTCCGCCAGATCCTCCCACAGGCCGCATCGCTCGAGGTCCACGGCGACGACTATCTGCTCGGCTCTGGTTCACCCTTCCAGCTTGCCGCGCTCCTCATTGATGGACAGGCCCAACTGACTGCGCGGGCCCGCGGCTGGCGGGCCCTTTCGCTCATGGTGTGGGACAGCAAACCCGGTGATGGCCTGGGCGGGACGGCCTCCTTTGCCGGGCATGCCGTTTCGCGCGGGCGCGCGACGATGGTCATCGACCCCCGAACGGGCGCCACCAGCGTCGCCGGTGCTGGCGCGCTCGCGGCTGCTCAGAAGCACACCTGGGCGAAGATGCAGGCGGGGAGCGTGGACTTTGAGCACCGGCTCTGCGCCGTCCTCTTCGCGGATGCCAAGGGCTTCAGCGGCCTGCGTGAAACGCAACTCCCGGCCTTCATCCAGACCGTGCTGGGGCTGGTGCGGGCGGGGATCGCGCGCCTGCCGCGCCCGCCGATCGCCCTCAACACCTGGGGCGACGGGCTGTTTGTCGTCACGGCCACGCCGGAAGAGTGCGGGTTGCTTGCCCTCGACCTGATCGACGCGGCTTCGGGGCTCGACTGGCAAGGTGCCGGGCTGCCGGGTCCTGTCGGGTTCCGGGTCGGGCTGCACGCGGGACCGGCGTACATCACCGCCTGCGACCCGGTGACCGGAAGGCCAAATGCCTACGGACGCGACATCAGCCGGGCTTCGCGAATCGAACCCGTCGCTGGGATCAACGAGGCGTGGTGCAGCCGGGCATTTTGCGTGCTGGCAGCGGCTATGGAGGGGACCGCCGAGACCCCGATGGGCCGGCTGCGCTTTGAGGACCTTGGCGAACGCGATCTTGCCAAGAACAGCGGCCGCGGCTGGCTCTACCGAGTCCACCGCGGCTCATAAGCACGTGGCTCGCGCTGCGGGCGCGGGCCTGTTGACAGAGACCCTGACTTTGCCTCAGCACGGGGCATCGTCTACCATCCCGACCCCTCTCCGGCAGACGGCCGAAGGGGTTTGTTTGGGCCAACAGGCCCGCGAACGCCGAACCGAACGAGCCACGCCATGAAGACCAAGACCCACCCGAAGTACTTCAACGACTGCAAGGTCTTTCACAACGGCCAGGTCGTTATGACGGTCGGGGCGACAGTGCCGGAGATGCACGTTGAAGTCTGGTCGGGCTCGCACCCGTTCTTCACGGGCAAGAACGTGTTTGTCGACTCCGCCGGGCGCGTTGAGAAGTTCCAGAAGAAGTTCCAGGGCAACTACTTCGCGCAGAAGGATGGCGCAAAGAAGGACGTCGCGAAGAAGGACTGATGGCTATCGCACAAGGGCGCGGGCGGTGGGTCCACCACCCACCCTTCGACCGGTGCGCGAGCCGCTGGCAACCTGACCTCTCCGCAGGCC
>JBQTIJ010000121.1:0-1945 GCA_052388255.1 Phycisphaerales bacterium | reverse complement strand
TTCCTTACGCTTGCGGTATCAAGCCGACCCCCACGGCCTTCGTCTCCCGCGCACCTCGCACGAGCATCCCATGCCCACCCTCTTCGTCCGAACGGTTCTTTCTGCTCCCTGCACGCTGCTTGCGGTCCTCACGGCATTCGCGGTTCAGCCCGTTGCCAGCGCCGACCCTGGCGCGAACAGCCCGGCACTGGTCCAGGCATCCCCCCCCACGCTTTCCGAGACGCTCCGTGCGCTGAGCGTAGATGAGCAGGTCTACCACCAGCACCTTGTCACGCTCACCAACCCGTTCTTCGAGGGTCGTGCCCCCGGTCTGCGCGGGAACGCACTCGCGCAGGAGTACATCGAGTTCTACTTCAAGGAGAAGATCGGGCTTCAGCCGTTCTTCCCCGTGAGCGGTGCGACAGAAGATGCCGAAGCGACTCGTTCGTTCCGACAGGTCTTTGACGCGGGCCGAGAAAGCGTGGTCACCGGACAGAAACTCTCGTTCTCCAGTCGGGGCGTGAACGGCGCTCCACGGGCACTTGTCCCCGGGACGGATTTCAACGTCCTTGGCATGTCTGGAAGCACATCAGCGGAGGGGGAGGTCGTCTTCTGCGGCTATGCCATCAGTGAGGGGCCAGACGACTATTCGACGTTCGCCAAGGACGATGACCTCACTGGGAAGATCGCGCTCGTTCTCCGATTTGAGCCCAAGGATGCTGAAGGGAAGAGCCGCTTCACCAAGAACGGGGCCTGGAGCCCCAAGGCGGGCCTGGCCCAGAAACTCGCCGCGGTGCGCGACCGGGGCGCGGCGGGCGTTCTCCTGGTGAACCCGCCCGGCGCGGATGACCCGCGGACCAACACGCTCGAGGACTTCCGGACATTGCGCGGGCTTCAGGGGAGCATCCCGGTGGTGATGGTGACGATCCCCCAGGCGAGCACACTCTGTGCCGATGGCGGGGCATCGCTTGAAGACCTCGTGAAGAAGGCCGACGCGCAAGGGGGCCTGACTCCGTTGACGGGCGTTCGCGCATCCATGGAGACCAAGATCGAACGCCGCGGCATCCAGACGGCCAACGTCGCGGGAGTGCTCCGGGGGCGGGGCGAACTCGCCGAGGAGTACATCATCATCGGGGGGCACTTTGACCACCTTGGCTACGGCTACTTCGGCAGCCGGGCCACGAGCCCGGCCGGGAAACTGCACCCGGGCGCCGATGACAACGCTTCGGGTACCTCCGGCGTGCTGCTGAGCGCCCAGATCCTTGCGGAGCGGTACAAGGCGCTCCGCGACGGTGACCAGGCACGGTCGATCGTGTTCATGTGTTTCAGTGCAGAGGAGAGCGGGTTGATCGGCTCGGCGTACTTTGTCAAGAACTCGCCCATCACGGCGGCACAGTCCTACATCATGATCAACATGGACATGATCGGCCGGCTGCGGAACGACAAGTTCGATGTGGGCGGCGGCGGCACGGCCGATGGTCTGTGCGACATCATCGATCCGATCTTCGCAGCCGCGGGCCTGAAGGTGAAGACACGAAACGCTGAAGGTGTTCCTTTCAATGGGCGCGGGCCGAGCGACCACGCGTCGTTCTTCCGTGGCGGCATCCCTGTGCTCTTTCTCTTCACCGGCCTGCACCCAGAGTATCACACGCCGCTTGATACCTACCCCACGGTGAATGTGCCGGGAGCGGTGAAGGTCGTCGGCTCAGTCGTGGAGATCGCGAGCACACTCGCCCGCCGCGCCCAGCCGCTGCCCTTCAACGGGCAGACCGGACAGACTTTGAACCCTGATTACGGACAGACACAGGGCAAGAGCCTCGATCAATCGGCGCCGCGCACGCCCGGCACGATCAAGGCCGACCCTCTTCCTGCATCCGCCCCGCCTGCGGCCGTCGCGCCTGCTGGGTCGGCACCGGCTGCGGTGCCAAAGGACCCTCACGGCGGCATGGCCATGACGCCCGACGAC
>JBQTIJ010000120.1:0-5343 GCA_052388255.1 Phycisphaerales bacterium | reverse complement strand
CCCGCATCACTGAACTCGCCTCCACGCGCCCATACCTGCGCGGAATCACCATGCAGATGACGCCCCCCGGCAAGGGCAACGGCCAATCCGCCGCCTTCGCCGCGGGCTTCCGCGCCGCCCGCGGCCGACTCGTCGCCACCCTCGATGCCGACCTGCAGAACGACCCGGCCGACCTGCCCGCCATGCTCACGCTGCTCCAGTCCTCAGGGGCGGACATGGTCCAGGGTGACCGCTCTCACGCCCGCCGCGACAACGCTGTCCGCAAGATCACCTCGCGCATCGGCCGGTTCTTCCGCGCCCTCATCCTCGCGGATGTTGTCCGCGACACCGGCTGCTCCCTCCGCGTCTTCAAACGCGAGATCGCCCTGCGCCTCCCGCTCGAGTTCCGCGGCATGCACCGCTTCATCCCGATCACCGCCGTCAAGCTCGGCTACCGGGTGGTCGAGATGCGCGTCAACCATCGCCCCCGGACCGCCGGCGAAACCAAGTACGGCTTTGGCATCTGGCAGCGCGCCCTCCCCGGGCTGATTGATTGCTTCGCCGTCCGCTACATGGCCAACCGCCGCCGGCCCACAGAGGCCCTCGAGTTCAGCCCTTCGCTCGCCCAAGCCACCACCGTCGAGCACAAGCCCACCCTGGCCGAGGGGGCCACGCGGTGAAGTGGAAGTGGGAACCGCTGGCCGCCATGGTCTCCCTTTTTTTGCTGGGGCTCTGGGTCGTCTATGCCCCCGCCTTCCGGCATGAAATCCGGCCCGGTGCCACCCTCGCGCCCCTCACGATCGGGAACGCCAAGGGCGATCTTGAAGTCGTCCGCCCCGCAGACCCGGCGGTCCCGCCGACCTTCCGAATCCTCTATCGCGACGGCACGACCACCCCGGTCATCGATGCCGCCTCCCTCCGCGCTCTGCTCGGCGACACGGGGTACGCCCAAGCCATCGAAAGCAGCGGCAACGCTCTCTTCAGGATCGCCAAAGTGACCGGCTGGGCCGGCTTCTTCTGGGTCTTCGTAGGGTTCGTCGGCCAGATGCTCTTCTTCGGCCGCATGTTCGTGCAGTGGCTCGTCGCCGAGAAAGAGAAGAAGGCCGTCATCCCCGAGTCCTTCTGGTGGTTCAGTTTCTTCGGCGGTCTCATGCTCTTCACGTACTTCGCCTGGCGGCAGGACATCGTCGGCGTCATCGGCCAGACCTCCGGAATCGTCATCTACGCCCGCAATCTGCGCCTGATCCACAAGCAGAAGCGCCGCGCGCTCCGTGATGCCCAGGCGTAAGCGGCCCGCGCCTTCATCCAAGCTTCACACACGGAGCAAGCCCGCAGTCAGGGAGGGCATCGATCATTCCCCATGCCCATCGCCCCGCTCGCCTTCGCGCTCTCCTTCGCCGCGCCGCTCCCACCGATTGACGCGCTCACCCCCGGGCCCCGACTCGTCGGCACGTTCGCCATCCCCGGAACCGCCCTCGATCTCTCCGGGCTCAACGACGAGATCCTCCCCGGCGTCCCCCACGCCCGCCTCGGCGGCTTCGGCTCCGGCATCGATTACTCCCCAGCCACAGGCCTCTATATCGCCGTTGACGACCGCGGCCCTGCTGACGGCGCCGCCCACTTCCGCAACCGCCTCCAGACCTTCAAGATCAACCTCAATCCCGCGACCGGCTCCATGGCCGTTCGACTCGTCGCCACCACCCTTCTCTCTGGCAGCCCCGGCCGCGGCAACAACGGCTGGTTCGTCGGCGCAACCGGGGCGCCGGATGCGCCCGGCCGCACCGCCACCGTCCGCCATGATCCGGAGGCGCTCCGGCTCACCGCCCAAGGCACGGTCTTCGTCAGCGACGAATACGCCCCAGCGATCGACGAGTTTGACCTTGCAGGCCAGCACCTCCGCCGCCTCGCTGTGCCCCCTGCGTTCTCCCCGCCTCCGCGTACAGAGCACAAGCCCGCCCTGCCCCCGCGCGGAAGGCAAGACAACCGCGGCTTCGAAGGCCTGGCTCTCACCCCCAGCGGGTCACGATTGGTCGCCATCCCTCAAAGCCCCCTCCTTCAGGATGGCGCACTTGATGACGAAGGCCTCCGAAAGGGCCTCAACATCCGGGTGCTCGCTCTTGATCCCTCAACGGGCGACGCCTCGGAGTTCGTCTATCCCCTCGACGCGCCCTCGCTTGGTGTCAGCGAGATCCTCGCGGTCTCCGAGACGACCTTCATCACCATCGAGCGCGACGGCCGCCCCGGAGAAACCGCCGCCCACAGGCGGTTGTACCTCGTCTCGACGGACGGCGCTACCAATGTCGCAGAACTCCCCGCGCTCCCCGCCAGCGTCCTGCCCCCGTTCGTTCAACCGCTCCGCAAGCGGCTGCTCATTGATCTCCTCGCTCCCGCCCACGGCCTCGCCGGTTCGGGCATGCCTGAGAAAATCGAAGGCCTCACCTTCGGCCCCGATATCGACGTGCAAACCCGGCTTCTCATCGTCACCAGTGACAACGACTTCGTCGCCGATGCCCCCTCATGGTTCTGGGCCTTCGCCGTTCCCAGCACCGCCCTCGAGTTCGCCCCCCACCAGTGACGGCTCGCTCAATCGGGCGTGAAGGTCGCATCTTCCATCATGTACAGCCCGAGGACCCACCCCCCGTCCTCATAGGGATCGACCCGCAACCGGCCCTCAAGCACGCCGTGTACGGCCAATCGCTGCGTGTCCGTCGCCGCCTTGCTCAGGCGCACTTCAATCGCATCAAACGCCGTCGGCGGCACGCCAATGCAGCACCCGTCCCACTGGTTCAGCATCACCAGGCATTCCTTGGGGTTGTTGCTCGTGATCGGGAACGCCACGAACCCCGTGATCCGCACCTGCTGCTCGTGCAGAAAGGTGACACGCTCCGGCAGTTTCTTGAGCCCACTCCGCGGCTTATAGACCTCCTGCGCCGAGATCAAGAGATCCCAACTCGGCGCAAACGGCTGCTCCTTCGACCCCGCCCCCTTCACCACAAATCGCCCGTCGATGCGGAGCGCGCCCGACTCGCTCTTTTCAACCGTTCGCGCCGGCACCATCTTGTCGGCCGAGAAATCCCCATGCCCCGGCAAGGGGAGACGTTCCGCTGCAGGCCCGTTCGCATCGCTTGCACCTTCCGCACCCTCCCCCGTGGGCGCGCTCGCGGGGTTGGCACGCTCCGGCCCCGTCCCCCCGGCCCCGCTCTGCCCTGCCGTACTGCCCGCATGAGCCGCGTGGACCGCATCGCGATCCGGCACACCCTTGATCGCCTGCGCGGCAAGTTCTTCAAGCGGGTCACCCGCGGGCTTCTCCGGCCCGGGTGCTGGCGCAGCAATCGGCTGGACCTCGCGCTCTTCAGTCTTCGCGGCCGGGGCGGCGGTTGCGCTCTCCCCACTCCCCGCTGGCACATCGACTCTCATCGGCCCCGGCCCGCCCGTCGGCGCACTCGCCTTCACAGACGGTTGCTTGAGGGCCGACGCTGGCACCGATAGTGCGGTATTGCGGCTCTCCGCCGCGGTGCCAGTAGGAACCGCCCCTCCGCCGGCTGGCCGCCTGAGTGCCAGATACCCGCTCGTGAGAAGCAAAAGCGCAATGACTGCCCAGAGGATCTTCATGCACACCATTATTGTGCCAGTCGCGGGCCCCGCTGCGGGATATCGGATCAAGCCGCCCCTGTTCCCGGCCGATATCCCATTCTCCACGTCCCCCTCCTCGCCCCGCTGCAAGGCCTGATCATGTCCAGCACCCGCTCCGCACCGCTCAACCCCGATCGCCCGCTGAAGATCCGCGACCGTCGCGTCGCTGACCGGACGCCCGTTCACCGTCCCTGCAAACTGCAGCGCCGTGCCGGGAGCCCCTTCGATCAGGCCCGCACCATCAACCTCTCCACCACCGGCGCGCTCATCGAACTTCGCACTTCACGGACCATCCCCGTCGCCGGTGAAGAACTCGCCGTGGCCGTGGCGTGGACGCCCTCCCCCCTCCTCAAAACCGGGGACCTCGTCCCCGCACGAGTGATTCGCGCTACCCCGCGCGAGCCCCTCACGTGCGAAGTCGCCATCGAGTTCCTCCGCGCCCGTGCCCTCGCCGCCTGAACAGAGGTCGCTCGGGCCCTCCCCGCCCTCCGTACCATCTTCACATGCTCTGGCAGCCCTCGCTCCCCGAGTCCTACCACCGTGCCACACCGGATGAACTCGCGGTGCGGATCGCCGACCGCCGACGCGAACTCGGCGACAAACTCGTCATCCTCGGCCACCACTACCAGACCGACGACGTCATCCAGCACGCCGACTTCACCGGCGATTCACTCAAACTCTCGCAGCTCGCGGCCGAGAAAGTCCGCGAACGCAGCGCCCGCTACGTGATCTTCTGCGGTGTGCACTTCATGGCCGAGACGGCCGACATGCTCACCCCGGACGAGACCGCCGTCATCCTCCCCGATCTCTCCGCCGGCTGCTCCATGGCCGACATGGCCGACTACGACGAAACCCTCCAGGCATGGCGCCTCCTGCACGATGCCCTCAACGACCACACCAAGGGTCCCCGGGCCGGCCGCTGGAAGGGCCGCATCATCCCCATCACCTACATCAACTCCACCGCCGCCATCAAGGCCTTTGTCGGCGCGCACGGTGGCGCTGTCTGCACCTCCAGCAACGCCCGCCAGGTCCTCGAATGGGCCTTCGCCGGCGGCACAACCCGCAAGGCCCGGGGCGAGGAGATCAAGGTGCTCTTCCTCCCCGACCAGCACCTTGGCCGCAACACCGCCTGCGCCCTCGGCCTTGACGCGGCCCTCGACACCGTGCTGTACGACCCCCGCGCCACCGCCCGCGGCGAGGAACTCGGCGGCGCCTCCGCCGAACAGGTCCGCCGCGCCACCGTCATCCTTTGGGCCGGCCACTGTTCCGTTCACAAACTCTTCCGCCCTGAGCACATCCTCGCTCTCCGCGAGGCCGAGAAGGCCGCTCCCAAAGCCGAACGCACCCGCGTGCTCGTCCACCCCGAATGCGCCAAAGAGGTTGTTGATCTCGCCGACGACGCCGGTTCAACCGAGCACATCATCCGCACCATCCGCGACGCCCCCCCCGGCTCGCGCTGGGCCATCGGCACAGAGGTCCACCTCGTCGCGCGCCTCGCCCGTGAGGCCGCCAGCCGCGGCGTGGGCGCCCGCATCCTCAGCGACTGCCAGTGCCTCTGCACCACCATGTACCGCATCGATCAGCCGCACCTCCTCTGGGTGCTTGATCAACTCGCCGCCGGCCGAGTCGTCAACCGCATCACCGTCCACGAGAAAGCCCGTACCAGCGCCCTCGAAGCACTTGAGCGAATGCTCCAACTTGTCCCGGCCTCCCACCGCCAGGCCCGCCGCC
>JBQTIJ010000119.1:0-5572 GCA_052388255.1 Phycisphaerales bacterium | reverse complement strand
TTGGGTACTCGTTCATGATGCGCTTGCCCATGGCCACTGCCTCCGGCCACGCCTGATCCTCGATGGCGATCTTGAAGAGCGTCGCAAGCCCCTCGCGGTGCTTGTTGACAACGCCTCGGGCCGTGTCCTTGAGGGCCGCGGCCTCACTCTCGCTCAGGAGTGGATCGAGGTCCTTCATGATCTCCATGGCTTCGCCCGGCCGGTCATGCTGTGCGGCTTCGAGGAAGCGGCGCTGGCAATCGGCTTTGTAGACCAGTTTGGCATCGGCCACGCGGGTGGGGAGGGCGGCGATACGGGGCTCGTCCGAATAGAGCCGGGAGAGCCGGGTGGCCTCGCGGGCGGCTTCGTCAAAGCGGCGCTGAAGGATGAGCCCGTCGACGGCGCCAGCCCCTTCGCGAGCCGCGGAGTCCATGAGTTTGGCCCGGGCCTTGTCGATCCTGGCCCGGAACTCCTCCGCATCGGCCCGATACCCAAAACGCTCGGCGAGTTCGCGGCAGAGGACGAGGGCGGCCTCCCAATCGCCGTGGGCGATGTCCTGCTCGATGGCGCGGCGGAGCATCTCGCGCTCGGCGGACCGGTTCAGGACACGGCGGGCATCGTCGGAGAGCGCGGCCTGCTCGCTGAGAATGCGGACGGTGTCGGTCAGTTCACGGATGGCGCTGTTGAGCCGAACGGTGGCCGCAGTAGAGGACCAGAGGGCGACCACAAGACCTGCGGGCGCGACGGTGAGCACGAGGATGAGCCCGGTGAGCCCCGCCGTGACGAACGATTCGCGCGGGGTGTTGCCGAAACTCCCGTTGCCGGCGAGGATGAGAACGATGCAGGCCGCCAGCGCGATGGCGTAAACGATCGAGGTGAAGACGATCGCCCCGCTGCGGCGACGGGGCGCAGGTTCGAAGCCGGGGATGGAGCCGAGGGGATCGTGATCAGGGTCGGACATGGGAGGAAGTGTTGGCGGCCGCGGAGGAACGAGGGGAAATCGGTGCGCCCCCGTCACGATCCGGGGGTCGGGTCGCCGCAGTTTCGGGAAACCGGAACCAGACAGAGGAAACGGAGCCCTTCGGGGCCGGAGGTGAACTGGTGGAGCCGATCGGCCGGAACCATGAGCACGTCGCCCGCACGGATGGCGTGTTCAGCGCCCTCGAGCATGGCCGTGCCACTCCCCTCGATGATGTAGACCTCATGCTCGTAGTCGTGGGCATGGCGGGGGGTGTTGCCGCCGGGCTCAACGCGGAACTGGCGAAGTGCGAAGTTTGGCGCGCCATCCTCGCGGCCGCACATGATGGCCATTCGAACGCCTTTGACCCCGGGGATGTCCACCGGCTTGGTCTCGACAGAATTGATGTTTCGAATCAGCATGGGCCACTCACAAGGACCGGCGGGATGGGGTTCGTGCCGTCACGGTGGCCGGGACGGCCACTTCCCCGCGAGGGTGATAGTGTACGACCACGCGAAGGTTTCACGGCGGAACGGGTTCGGGCTTTACCAACGGATGACGATGATGACGACGGACCCTGCGGCGGTGGCGGTTGAAGTCCGGACCTTCACGCTTGGGCCGTTTGGCACCAACTGCTATCTGGTGCGGCCGCATGGGTATCGAGGGTGCTGGGTGGTTGATGCGAGTTTCAGCCCTGGGGCGATGATCGAGGGCATTCGGGCCATGACCGGCGCGGTGGGGGAGGGGGGCGCGGGGTCACCGGTGCGGCCGGAAGCGATCGTGCTGACGCATGCACATATTGACCACATCGCGGGTGTGGACGAAGTGCGCCGGGCGTTCCCTGAGACCCCGGTGTGGATCCATCGTGATGAGCGCCATTGGCTGAGCGACCCGGCGGCGAATCTCTCCATGCTGCACGGAACACCTGTCACGTGCCACGGGCCGGACCGTGTGCTCGAGGATGGTGAGGAGCTCTCGCTTGGGCCTTCGCGCTGGCGCGTGCTGCATACGCCGGGGCATTCACCGGGGAGCATCACGCTCCTGGCGCTCAACGGAACCCGGGGGCTTGCGCTGGTGGGGGATGCGCTCTTCGCCGGGTCGATCGGACGGACGGATTTCCCGGGGTGCAGTTTTGAGATGCTCGAACGGAGCATCCGCACCCGGCTGTACACGCTCGATCCGGGCACGATGGTGCTTCCGGGTCATGGCCCCAAGACGACCGTGGGGGCCGAGATGCGGTCGAACCCGTATGTGCGTATGGCCTCGGGCGGGTAGCTCCTGAGACGAGTTCCCAATCTGGGACAACCCGGATTGGTCCCCTCTTGGCCGCAAGGAGCACGCGGTCCTGTCCTTGGCCAAGGGCGGGGGGCCCTTTCGCGAGTGCCCGAGCCCTGTAAGGGCAGGAGCGAGGAACGGGAGTTTCAGGAGAAGAGTCTCTTCACCCAGTGACCCACGACGGCCCTGCCCATCGCGGCGATGGACTCGGTGAGAGGGATCTTCTTGGGGCAGACTTTGACACAGTTCTGGGCGTTGCCGCAGTCGCTGACACCGCCGATTGCCGAAAGGACATCGAGGCGTTCTGGAGCTGCCTGCTTGCTGGTTTCGTGCATGTTGAAGAGGCGGGCCTGGCTGATGGCGTGGGCACCAAGGAAGGAACGGTCCCAGGCCTTTTCGTCCGGCTCGGCGTTGAACTGAGGGCAGGCCTCAAGGCAGCAGCCGCAAGACATGCAGGTGGAAAGGACGTATCGCGTCTCTTGAGTGACCGACGACTCGCGAGGCCCCGGGCCCTGGTGGTATGTGCCGTCAACCGGGACCCACGCCTTGACGCGCTGCAAGTTGTGGAAGAGGCGGGAGCGGTCGACGCTGAGATCGCGCACAACTGGGAATGCGGACATGGGCTCCAGTGTGAGCGTGTCGCCATCATTTGGGCACTGCTCGTCGATCAAGCACGAACAGGATTGACGCACGCGGCCGTTGATCACCATGGTGCAGGCGCCGCAGACTTCCTCCAGGCAACCAGAATCCCAGACCGGGGGAGCGACGGTTCGGCCACTGCTGGTGGTGGGGTTTGCGGCGATCGCGAGGAGCACACTGATCACGTTCGCGCCTGGGTCAACAGGAACACTGAACTCGTCAAAGCGGGCCACCTGGCCGGGGCCATCCTGACGGCGAATGCGGACCGTGATGCGGCGGCTCCTCGCGCGGGGCTTGGGGGCCGGGGTGGCGACGGGTTGGGCGGCGTTGGGAGCGTTCATGTCAGGCACGGCTCAGAGGGCGATGAAGAGCGGGGGGAGGGAAGCAGCGGGAGTTGCTCATGATGCGGCTGCGGTGGCGGGCGACCTGGAAGCGGCGGTCCCTGCCACAGCGCCATAGTTGCGGAGTCGGGGCTTGACGAGCGGGGCATCGACGGGCTTGTAGGAGATCAGGTGCTGACCGATGCGCGTGGTACCCGCCGGAGTCTCCGTGTTCCCCGGGGCGTAGGAACTGACGCTGGTACACATGAACTCCGCGTCGTTGCGGGCTGGGAAGTCCTCGCGGAAGTGGCTGCCGCGGGATTCGCGACGGAGGAGACCTGTGGCGACGATGGACTCAGCGAGGATGAGCATGTCGCCGACAGCGCGGGCGCAGGCGAGTGTCTGGTTGGTCCAGGTGGCAGCGTCGCCGAGCCGAACGCGGGTGAACCGCTCGCGCAGGGCGGAGATGGTCGAAAGGGCCTGCTCAAGGCGTGGGCCGCTCTTGACGACGGTGCTTGCGGCGGTCATCTCTTCGCCCATCTCGCGCCCGATCTGGTATGGGTTGGTTTCGGTGGTTGCTGGCTGGGCGAGGTTGGTCGCGGTATCGATGAGGGTCTTGACCTTCTGGACCTGGACCTCCGTCGCGCGATCTAAAACACCCTGGGAGATGGCCGCCGGAGGAGCGGCATCGAGTGCGAAGTTGGCGACCGAGAGGCCGTTGTAGAAGCCATCAAACAAGCAACTGAGGAGTGCGTTGGCGCCGAGGCGGTTAGCGCCGTGGTACGCGAAGTTGACCTCGCCGAAGGCATAAAGCCCGCGAATGTTGGTCATCATGTTGGCGGGATCACCGTGGACGAGCCCGCGTCCCTCGGGTTTCGCGGCGTAGGTGGTGAGGAGGCCGCCCATGCTGTAGTGCACGGCGGGGAAGATCTTCATGGGCGTGCGATAAGGGTCCTCGCCCACAAACTTTTCGTAGATCTCGAGGATGCCTTCGAGTTTGCGCTTGAGGTACTCAGGGTCCTTATGGGTGAGGTCGAGGTAGACCTGGTTCTGGCCGTCCACGCCGTGGCCCTGCATGCAGACGTTGAAGATCTCGCGGGTGGCGATATCGCGCGGGACAAGGTTGCCGTACTTGGGGTACTTTTCCTCAAGGAAGTACCAGCGCTCCTCCTTGGGGATCGTGAGGGGAGGGCGGTTGTCGTTCTGTGCGCGAGGGACCCAGACGCGGCCACCTTCGCCACGGGCGGACTCGCTCATAAGGCGGCACTTGTCGGCGCCGGGGATGGCGGTCGGGTGGACCTGAACAAACTCGCCGTTGGCATACTGCACGCCGTGCTGGTAGCAGCGCGCTGCTGCGGCGCCGGTGCACATGACGCTGTTGGTGCTCTTGCCGAAGACCAGGCCACACCCGCCGGTGGCGATGACGACCGCGCTGGCGCGAAAGGCGCGGACCTGCATGGAGCGAAGATCCTGGGCGACGATGCCCACGCACCGGCCGCCCTCCACAATCGGGGCGAGGAACTCCCAGTGCTCGTACTTGACGACTCTGCCCTCGGACTCGAGCCGGCGGGTCTGTTCGTCCATCGCGTACATGAGCTGCTGGCCGGTTGTCGCGCCCGAAAAATGGGTGCGCTTGTGGAGCGAGCCGCCGAAGAGCCGAAGGTCGCGGAACCCCTCGCTCGTGCGGTTGAAGGGGACGCCCATGCGGTCAAGAAGGTCGATGATGCGGGGGGCCTGCGCCGTCATCTCATAGACGGGTGGTTGGTCAGCAAGGAAGTCGCCGCCGTAGATGGTCTCGTCAAAGTGCTCGTACTCGCTGTACCCCTGCTGACGCGCCACGTCGTTGCAGGCGTTGATGCCCCCCTGTGCGCAGACGCTGTGGCTGCGCTTCACGGGGACGAGCGAAAAGAGATCGACTGGGAGGCCGGATTCGGTGACGCGCACCGCCGCCGCGAGCCCGGCGAGCCCGCCGCCCACGATAATCACCCGTTTGTCGCTGGTCACCGTGCCCGAAGCCATGTCACGTGCTCCTCTTGATCTGCGTTCAAAGACGGTCGGGTCTGGGGTTGATCAGGGGCTGGGAAGCCGTCAGTCTCCGTGGGGCGCGGCAGCATCGGCGACCGCGCCGAGGCGTGCTTGCTCCTCGATTCGGCGGGCCTCGGCAGGATTGAGAATGGCGAACCCAATGACGGCCGACCAGGCCGCGACCATGAGCCCGCCGCCGAGCGCGGCACAGACAAGGCCGAAGCGCCTCTGAGACTCAACACTGACCGTGAGGCCCCATGTGATGGCTGAGGTCCAAAGCCCGTTGGCAAAGTGGAAAACAAGCAAGGAGACGCCGACGAAGTAAAAGAGCGACACGAGAAGACCGGTGGCCGTCATCGACTGCCCGCCACGGAGC
>JBQTIJ010000118.1:0-5433 GCA_052388255.1 Phycisphaerales bacterium | reverse complement strand
ACCCCCGCCACCCCCGCCCCACCCGCTCCTCCCGCCCCGGACTCCGCCGCCACCGCCCTCCTCCGCGAGCGCCTCGCCGACCGCCGCACTCATCTTGCCTCCATGCGCGCCACCTCCGCCCGCGCTGCCGCGGCCCTCAACCGCTATCGCACCTCCCTCGCCCGCCTCGCCGCCCTCGCCCGCTGACCACCACACAGACCCGCACACGCTGCTCTTCCCATCGCCCATCAGGAGCCCTCCCCATGTCCACATCCACCACGCCCACCACCGTCTCACCCTCCTCTCTCACCATCTCGACCGCCCTCGAAACCCTCGCCATGGCCCGCACCATCGAGGAGCGCCGCGCCACTCTCACCCTCACCCCAGAGGAGGATGACATCCTCACCTTCCGCCAGTGGCAACTCCTCCACGCCGCCGCGGAGATGACCACCCTCGCCGTCACCGAGCACCTTACGGCCCTCGATGCCACCGGGGCCGCCCCCCGCCTCCGCCAGGCCACCACCCGCGCCCTTGCCGACCTCCAGTCCCTGCAGTCCGCCGCCGAAATCACCCACGCCGCCGCCCGGGCTGCGGACCTTGCCGCCGCCATCCTCACCGGCAATCCTGCCGCCGTCGCGGCCATTGCCCCCTGACCCCCCAAAGGGCCCCGCGTGCGCGGCCGATATCATCCTCTGCCGTCGGTGCATGCTCCTTGCCCCGCCGTCCGAGAACGCCCCGCCCCCGCCCGCCCGCCCGCCGCACTCCCCGAGTATGTCTGACGTCGATGTTCAGCTCGAAAACGGCCGCTACCAAGGGCCGCGACCTCCCGTCTCGGTCGTCATTCTCACCTACAACGAGGAAGGCAACATCGCCGACTGCATCCGCTCCTGCGCCTGGAGCGACGATGTCCACGTCCTTGATTCCGGCAGTTCCGACCGCACCCGTGAGATCGCCGAATCCCTCGGCGCCACCGTGCACGTCAACCCCTTCCGCAGTTTCGGCCAGCAGCGCAACTGGGCCATCGACAACATCACCTGCCGCCACCACTGGCACTTCCACCTCGATGCCGACGAGCGCTTCACCGTCGAGAGTGTGCAGGAGATGGTCACCACCCTCGGGCCAGCCGGCGAGGCCCCGCCCCACGTCTGCTACCTCGTCCCCAGCAAGATGATCTTCATGGGCCGGTGGCTCAAGCGCTCCGGTGGCTACCCCTCTTATCAGGTCCGCCTCTTCCGGTTCGGAAAGTGCCGCTTCCTCGACTTCGGCCACGGCCAGCGCGAAGACCCCCAGGGCTCCGTCGGCACTATGGCCCAGCCCTACCTCCACTACTCCTTCAGCAAGGGCCTCTTCGAGTGGCTCAACAAGCACAACGCCTACAGCGATCGTGAAGCCATGGAAGGCCTCCACCTCCGCGGCCTCTCGCGCCCCCCCTTCATCTCCCTCTTCCAGGGCGACCCCACCCAGCGCCGCCGCGCGTTTAAGAACTTCTCGTACTACCTGAAGTTCCGCTCCGTCTGGCGCTTCTTCTACAACTTCATCCTCCGCCTCGGCATCCTCGATGGTCTGGGCGGGCTCCACTACTGCCTCATGATCTCCATGTACGAATATTGGATCGAGCTCAAGATCAAGGAACGCCAGCTCCGCTGGACTCACGAGACCAACCTGCTCGTCGAGCGCATGAACGAATCCAGCCGCGCCCGCGTTGACCACCGCCCCAGCCGCGCCCGCTTCTCACCCGGTGTCGCCCCCCACACGCCCCCCCCGGGCGGCACCGCAGGTCAAAAGCAAGACCTCACCCCCGCCGCAGCCGCAACAGTCGGAGACGCCGCATGAGCGCCCCCGCCACCCACCCCTCCAATCTCCCGGCACCCGGCCAAACCGTCACCCCCGAAGCCCTCTACGCCCTCGGCCGCGGCATCGACATCCTCATCCCCACCCTCAACGAAGCGTCCCACATCGTCGAGACCGTTGAGAACGCCCGCGCCGTCGGCAACGTCTACGTCCTCGATTCCCACAGCAGCGACGGCACCCAGAAACTCGCCCGCGACGCCGGCGCCGTCGTCGTTGAGAACACCTTCATCGACTACGCCAAGCAGAAGAACTGGGGCCTCGACAACCTCCCCTTCACCGGCGAGTGGGTCTTTATCCTCGACGCCGACGAGCGAATCACCCCCGAACTCCGCGACGAACTCTTCCGCCTTGCCGCCGGCGAAAGCCCCACCGACGGCTATTACGTCAACCGCGTCGTCCTCTACATGGGCCACGCCGTCCGCCACGGTGGGCTCTACCCATCCTGGAATCTCCGCTTCTTCCGCCGCGGCCGTTGCCGCTATGAGGACCGCGCCGTCCACGAGCACATGGTCTGCGACGGCCCCACCGAGTACCTCAAGCACGAGATGCTCCACATCCGCCGCGAGTCCCTCTTCGAGTGGATCAGGAAGCACATCAAGTACGCCGACCTTGAGAGCACCGAGTGGATCAAACTCCGCTCCGGCCTCCCCGGCGCCGCCGAGCCCGAGCGACTCTTCCGCGACACCCTCCGCTACCGCTGGTGGCTCCGCCGTCAGGTCTGGCCGCGCACGCCCTTCCGGCCCCTCCTCCGATTCATGTACATGTACATCGTCCGCCTCGGCCTCCTCGATGGCATGGCCGGCCTCCGCCTCGCCGCCCTCACCGCCTGTTACGAGTACATGATCGGCCTCATGCACCGCGAAAAACGGGCCCGCCTCCGTGGCGACCTCAAGCACTCCTGACATTCCCACCCGGCTGCACACACAGCATTCTCGGGCCCACGCCCCACCCGCTCCGCAAAGTCCGCCCCGCTTCACCCGCCCCGCCACCCCCACATGGCCGCGTCCCGCCCCCGTTTGGCATGCTCCATCCGATCGCCGCGCGCCCTCCCCCCGCTTCCACCCAGCGCGCGACGAGTTGGAGCCAACCCCATGTACTCGCGCAAGCCGCGCCCCCCGTCACCCCCCGTTGCCACCCCCGCACTCCTCGCCCTCGCGATAGCCCTCGCCGCCGCGCTCCCAGCCCACGCTCAGACCGGCACCCACGTCCAGGAGAGTTTCGAAGAAGAGATCCTCGGCAACTGGTCCCTCCCCCGTCGCGCCATCGCCCCCCGTGGTCAGAACTTCCTCGGCACCTACGCCAACGAAACCAACTCCCTCTTCGTCGGTGACCTCCCAGAACACTCCCACATCGTCATCGCCGTTGACCTCTACATCATCGGCCCCTGGCGCGGCAGCGGCACCGCCGAAGACCTCCTCGCCGGATTCACGCCTTGCAACTGGTCCCTCCGGGTTGACGATGGACGCGAGATCGTCAACTCCACCTTCTCGAACGACACCACCCCCTTCGGCGCCGAACAGACCTACCCGCGGAGCACCAGCGAACGCCCCGGCCGCGCCATGGCCGGCGCCTTCAAGATCGGCTCACTCGGATACCCCCTCACCCGCGACGATCGCCCCCAGGAAGCCGTCTACCGACTCCTCTACACCCTCAAGCACTCCGGCGGCTCCGTTCGCCTTGATTTCACCGGCTCTGGGCTGACCGATGGCCAGGTCTGGGGCCTCGACAACCTTGTGGTCGAAACGTATGTCCAGGACGACACCGCACTCGGCGAACTCGGGAGCACCACCCTCCCCGGCGCGGACGCCTTCGGCGAAACCGGCGGCTCGCCCGGCAGTTCCTCCGCCCACACCAACCCCGGCGCCACCGGCGGCCCCCCAGGCGGTGCCCCCAGCGGCAACCCGCGGCCAACCCAGCCCTCACCCACCGTCACCCCCACACCCGGCACCTTCGCCCTCATGGCCCTCGGCATCGCCGCCGCCAACCGACGCAAGAGACGCTGAGCGCCAATCCATTTGGTCCGGCACCAACAAAAAAACCGCCCGGCCAAATGACCGGGCGGCTGTTGAGATCGTGAGTGCAGACCTTCGATCAACGCTTGCTGAACTGGAAGCGACGGCGAGCACCGGCCTGGCCGTACTTCTTACGTTCGACCTCGCGGGCATCGCGGGTGAGCATGCCGTTGTCGCGGAGCGCGATCTCAAGGGCCGGGTCATACCCCGCGAGAGCGCGGGCCAGACCCATCTTGATCGCACCCGCCTGGCCCATGTATCCGCCGCCGTTCACGCGGACGAAGACATCGAGCTTCCCGGCCGTGCCGGTGATCTTGAGCGGCGCGACCACGTCGCCACGGTCACGGTCCTCAGCAAAGTAGACCTCGGGGGTCTTGGTCTTCTCGCCCGCGAGGCAGATCTTGAAGACGCCCCCTTCCTTGGCCGGACGGATGCGCACCCGGGCCACGGCCCGCTTGCGACGGCCGGTCCCCCACCACCACCCACCCTTGGCGGGCTTGGGCTTGGCGAGGGGCCTGGGCTCCGCCGTGGGAGCGAGGGTCGAAGCGCCGTGCTCAGCCGAGATCGGCGAGGCGGCGAGCTTGATGGTCGGGGAGGTCGTCATGGGTGAATCTCGGATCGAGTTCCGGGGTCGAGTTCTGGTGTCGGTGTTCGGCGGGTTCAGGAAGACAAGTACGAAGAGGTTTCGCCAGCGCGGATGCCCGGCGAGCGGGCGTGCGTCAGACCTTCATCTCGACGGGGCCGTTGGAGGTGTGTGGGTGGTCCGCGCCGGGGTAGACCTTGAGTTTGGCGAGCATCACGCGCCCGAGGCGGCTCTTGGGGAGCATGCGGCGGACCGCATCCCCGATCAGCGACTCGGGCTTGCGGGCCCGGACCGCGCCGTACGTCTCGGCCTTCAGGCCGCCGGGGTATCCGGTGTAGTGCTGCTTCAGGCGCTGCTCGGCCTTCTTGCCGGTCAGGGCCACCTTCGTGCCGTTGATCACCACCACATAGTCGCCCGTATCGATGTGGGGCGTGTAGTCCGCGCGGTGCTTGCCCATCAGCACGATGGCGACCTCCGCGGCGAGGCGGCCAAGGGGCTGGCCCTCGGCATTGACGAGGCGCCACTGGCGGTTCTTCACCTGCTCGGGCTTGGTCAGAATGGTGGTTTCACGACGCATGGGGAACTCCGGCTTGGCCGACGGGACCGTGCAGACAATCGCACAAGAGCCCGTATCAGGCGTGGTTCGCGGTCTGCCGGACCGGGCGGGCGACAGGCGGGTGTGAACCCGACCGTGCAGATTTGGGAGCATGGCCGCGCAGCCGTGCCGCGCAGTCAAGGGGAGGATAGCACCCGCCCCGCTCTGGGACAACCACCAGCGCTTGCCAAGCGGCTACCGAGGCACGCGGGAGCCGTGGTCCACCGCCTTTCCACATACACACACGGCCCTCTCAGCGGAATCGGGGCCCTGCCAAAATGAGCCCCTTCGATCACTCCGCGCCCTTGACAGCCGCCCCTTGTCCGTTACCTTTGGCCTCGGAGCGTCCGCCCGGGCGCCGAGCACGACAACGCACCTTGCCCACCGCCCGCGCATCCGGGCAAGACCGGTTC